>CAYXQR010000147.1:0-6355 GCA_964466955.1 uncultured Nitrosospira sp. | reverse complement strand
CGATTCGGCTACCTGCGGGCACGCTGGATCCCGGATACCGACGCCAGCGGATGGGAAAACACCGAGATGCTCATGCAGCAGATCGCACAGCTCAACCGCGAAGAAGAAATCCTCCCCCCACCAGGCGATCACGTGCATTGAAACAGAAAAATGCTGGTATTCAGGAGAAGGAAGGCAAGTACCGGAGGGGAGCGGGTTTTACATTACGGCAGTTCAATTGCGTATTTTTATAAGGAGACGTTGAAACATGATCAAACCAATGGCAGCCGTCTTTTTCAGTGCTCTGCTGGCAGTGTCATTGCCCGCTTCGGCGCACACAGAAGAGTATTTCGACACTCATCCCGCGCCTCATGGCGGGCAGATGCGCATGGCAGGTCCCTATCATCTGGAACTTGTGACAACGGCAAACGAAATCAAGGTGTACGTCAGCGATCATGGCGATAACAAGATCAATACGGAGGGCGCAGTCGCCAAGGCAACGGTCCAGACTGGCAAAGATGCCCCCAGAGCCACGATAAAACTGGATTCGGCCGGGGGCAATGTGCTCAAGGGTACCGGTGATTTCACCATAACGCCTGAAACGGTAGTGGTCGTGTTCGTGAAGCTGCCGCATCACGAGGCGGAATCCGCCCGCTTTACCCCTCTCAAGAAAAAATCAGCCGGCGACAAAAGCTCGGCAGACGACAATGAGCATCATCACCATCACATGCAGCCTCATGACAAGGCTGACGACGAGCATGGGCATGGTCACCATCACTGAGGGCGTTCCCTGATGCGAAACGAATAGCCGGGATCGAAGGCGCGCCGGAAGAGATTTCCTTGCCCAGCCGGCGCGCCTACTGAAACCAGTGACCAGCCAGAGAAAGAGGGCTCAAGGAGGATCAGGGATCAGGGCCGCTTGCCGCCCTCGCTGTATATCGATACCCATCAAAATGACCAGCCCAATCACAAAATAAACACCCGTGATCAACATGGCCAGCCGATGATCGCCCCTTGAAACCCAGCTTACCAGCCCGTACGTGATCGGCCCCAGTATGGACGACAGTTTGACTGCTAACCCCCATAGCCCGAAAAATTCCGCCCGCCGCGCAGCGGGGCTGAAATAGCCGACCAGCGCGCGACCGGCGGACTGGGAGGCCCCCAGACACAATCCCGCCACATTGGCTGCCACCCAGAACATCGTCCGATCTTCCGCCATCCAGGCAAGCAGCACCATCACGATCCAGCCCGCCAGGGTCAGCGCTATGGTGGCAATATGTCCTATCCTGTCCTGGACGTTTCCGAACAGAAAGGCTCCGACCGACGCGGTAATGTTGACCACAAGGACCAGAAATATGGTGTCGCCTGTATCGAAGCCCATTACCTGCTGGGCGTAGATGGCTGCCAGCGCGATCACCGTCTGAGTGCCGGCCTGATAGAACACGATACAGCCGAGAAATCGCGCCAGATCGCGATAGATGCGTACGTGATCGAACGTGTTCCTGAGCCTTGCGAAAGCTTCGCGCACCGCCAAGCCTCTGGCAGGCTGTTGCTGAGGCAGTGCCCGCTCCTTGAGAAAGAGAAAGGTAGGAACGCTGGAGATGGCAAAAAAAAGTGCTGTAATCACCATGGTGACAGGCACGAACTGCTCCGCCGTCATCCCCCTTTCCTGCGCCAAGGTGACGTACGCCAGCGATAATCCTAGGCAAGCCAGTCCCCCGATATAACCGAAGCTCCAGCCCCACCCCGACACCTTCCCGAGCGCATTGCCTCGCGCTAATTCAGGTAGAAATGCGGCAATTAAATTCTCGCCACAGCCGAAAAAGAAGTTTGTAAGAACGATCAATCCAATCGCCAGCCATAAATCCCCTGGACCTGCCAGAGAAAGCAGTGCTGTGAACAGCACGCAGCCCACGGTGCTGAGGAAGAGCAGGCGTTTCTTATTTGCATGCACATCAGCATATGCGCCCAGAACCGGCCCTGCAAGGATGATGAGCCCTGAGGAGAATCCAAGCGCAGCTGTCCAGGCAAACGTGGCCCATTCCTCCCCGCCCGCGATTATTGCCACGAAATAGGCGTTGAAAATCGCCGTGATGACGACCGTTGTGTATCCCGAGTTGGCGAAGTCGAACATCGCCCAGGACCATACTTCCCGGCGGGTAACCCCAGGGGCAAGATAATCGGCCTCGTTATTCACGATTAACAAAAGCCGGGCAGTGAATTTGCATCAGCGGGATCTCCGTCAGAAAAAGCGTCATTTTACAGCCGTGTGCATGCTCCCTCGGCGGAAAATTACCGCGTCATCCGGAAATGGCGAGCATTCAGTCGTCAGCAAAAATCCCCTTGAAGCAGGCTTGGTCCTGTCAGCGCATCTGCTTTCACTGGTAACACATGTACAATCCGGCGCAGCAGCACACCCCATCTCCAGTAGATTCAATGTTTTGCCTGGCCAACTCCTCCACAAACATTGATCAACACTCCGATCAGGTTCAGCATCCCCTCCATTAACAAGGCCAATTGCTCGTCATTCAGCTCAAAAGAGCGCAGTTGCGCCAGAGTCTCATCTATAGGTAGCTCCCCTTGCCTGATTTGATGATAGGCAAGATTCAGCGCCAATAAACGGGCACACTCTGCCAGCTGATCCTTTGATGCCTTCCTGATCAGCATATCAGCGACATCGTTTGCTTCGTCGAAAGTTATTGTTTTAGTCATGATAACCGCTTGTAAATGAGCTGTTCCGTGCCAGCCGTGCCGGTCGAACAGACGTACGCCAGTACCAATTCATTGAAGCACTTTCCTGTTCCCGGTACGGGCAGCAGACATCTGGCGGGAAAAAGAGGTGCGTATCGCATGGTAACGGGATTGCCAGGATTTACCATTGGACTGAAGTACGTATAAGGACGCAGAAACCTCTATACAGTAATCAGTTGCGAACCAAACCGGCAATAGCAATTCCGTTCGATCAGGAAGAAAGGTGCAGCGAGGAAACGAGAAACAGCGGGAAAATACGAGGAAAACGGTGAGCAAAACCTCAGAGGCGCCGCGAGATCAAAACGTGATCCCTGCCTTGAGTCGTGTGATAAATCAAAGAGGCCGAGCGAGCCGTCAAGTCGCAAATTTGAATCAATGGTGCTGTTGAGAGGAGTCGAACCTCCGACCTACTGATTACGAATCAGTTGCTCTACCAACTGAGCTACAACAGCCTCGCGGAACGAATCGCATAATTATAGAGCTTTCCGAAAACGGCAGCAAATTCGCATCCACATTTGCCACACACGTGAATGGAGGCCGGCTCTTCGTCAAACCGAAAAGCATCAAGGACAGGTGAGCTCATATTTTTTTGCCTGGTTCGTCCAATCACAAAGAGTTCCGCAGTGAAATGCAGCACCCGAGGGCATCTTGCATCAAATGGCGAGTCTGGTCGCCAAAATCCGTGAAACGATCAGTATATTCGCTTATTTTTCAGCAGTCGCTAGACAATTCCTATCGATTCATTCACACTTGCCGCCATGAAAAAAGTCACGAATTCGACCGGGCATGTGCTGGTGATTCATGGCCCCAACTTGAATTTGTTGGGTACGCGCGAGCCGGAAGTGTACGGTTACGACACGTTAGCGGAAATTAACGACAGATTAACGACTTTGGCGCAAAAGGCCGGCGTAACGCTTGCTCACTTTCAAAGCAACGCAGAATCTCATCTTTTAGAGCGCATTCATCAGGCAATGGTTGAGAAAATTGATTTTATCGTAATCAATCCCGCAGCCTATACCCATACCAGTATTGCCCTTCGCGATGCTCTGGCGGCCAGCCGGATCCCGTTCATAGAGGTTCATCTTTCGAATATTTTCGCGCGCGAGCCTTTCAGAACCAACTCATATTTTTCAGACCTTGCGCGAGGTGTCGTGACCGGGCTGGGAGCACAAGGCTATGAGCTTGCCTTGAAATATGTCCTTGCCGAGATTTGGAAGAAATCGGCGGATTCTAATACTTTTCAGATTTAAAGCGGGACGCAGGAACGATGTTTTCGGTCTTGCAAAGTGATAAGAGCGAACAGGTGTTAGAGCGGGCCAACGGCATACGGTGATAATGAAATCGTCAAGATATAAAAAGGGACATTGCTCCCGTGGAGAGAATTCATGGATCTGAGAAAACTCAAAAAGCTGATTGATCTGGTGGAGGAATCTGGAATTGCCGAGCTGGAGATTACCGAAGGGGAAGAGAAGGTACGGATCAGCCGGTCCATCCCTTCAGCTCAGGCACAGTTCGTTCCGCTGGGAGCGCCGCCAACTGTTCAACCCGGCGTCACAGCCAATCCTTCTCAAGCTGCCGCGGTCACGCCAGTTGTGGCGGCTACACAGGTGCTGCCCGAGGGTCACGTTGTGAAGTCGCCGATGGTAGGCACATTCTACCGCAGTTCTTCTCCTGGATCGAACCCCTTTGTGGAAGTAGGCCAGACCGTAAAAGAAGGGGAAACCCTGTGCATCATAGAAGCAATGAAGTTGCTCAACGAAATTGAATCGGATAAAAGCGGAGTGATAAAAGCGGTGCTGGTCGAGAATGGGCAGCCAGTCGAGTATGGCGAGTCACTGTTTGTCATCGAATGATCATGCTTTTCTGTATGTCAGTTCCGCTTTTAATAACAGGCCATCCATCCCAGACCCTCACGTCTAAGCCATGTTTGAAAAAATACTGATCGCCAACCGGGGCGAAATTGCACTGCGTATACAGCGGGCCTGTCGTGAAATGGGGATCAAAACGGTGGCAGTGCATTCGCAAGCGGACGCGGAAGCCAAATACGTGAAACTCGCCGATGAGTCGGTTTGTATCGGGCCGGCACCATCTGCGCAAAGTTATCTCAATATTCCCGCCATCATCAGTGCTGCCGAGGTGACTGATGCGGAAGCCATTCATCCTGGCTATGGGTTTTTGTCGGAAAACGCGGATTTTGCTGAGCGTGTGGAAAAAAGCGGTTTTGTCTTTATTGGCCCCAAGCCTGAGACGATCCGCATGATGGGCGACAAGGTCAGCGCCAAGAACGCCATGAAAAAGGCGGGCGTGCCGTGTGTTCCAGGCTCGAACGGAGCGCTCCCTGAGTCGCTGGAGGAGGTCAAGGCGATCGCGCGCACGATCGGTTATCCAATTATCATCAAGGCGGCTGCGGGCGGAGGTGGCCGCGGCATGCGCGTGGTACATACCGAGGCCGCATTGTCGAACGCGCTCATCATTACTCGCAACGAAGCTCAGGTGGCATTTGGAAACCCCACCGTATATGCAGAGAAGTATCTGGAGAATCCGCGACACATCGAGTTCCAGGTTCTGGCGGACGAACATCGCAATGCCATTTACCTTGGTGAACGTGAATGCTCGATGCAGCGCCGTCACCAGAAAATTCTTGAGGAAGCTCCCGCCCTGGGAATTCCCCCGCGATTGCGCGACCGGATGGGCAGCCGTTGTGTCGACGCTTGCCGGCGTATTGGTTATCGGGGCGTCGGTACATTTGAGTTTCTGTTTGAGAAAAACGAGTTTTATTTTATCGAGATGAATACCCGTTTGCAGGTGGAGCATCCTGTTACCGAGGCGATAACGGGAGTCGATCTGGTACAGGCTCAAATTCGTGTGGCAGCAGGCGAAAAGCTGGCCATCCGTCAGCGTGATGTGGTATTGAAAGGGCATGCGATCGAATGTCGCATCAATGCAGAGGACCCCTACAAGCTTACCCCATCGGCCGGTCGAATCACGCAGTATCACGCGCCGGGGGGTCCGGGCATTCGAGTGGATTCCCATATTTATCATAACTACATGGTGCCGCCCTATTATGATTCCATGATTGGCAAGGTCATTGCTTACGGTGAAAACCGTGAGCAGGCCATTGCCCGCATGCGCATTGCGCTCTCCGAGATGGTGATAGGTGGCATCAAGACCAACACGCCGCTGCACCTTGATCTGCTGTCGGATGCCGCTTTTTTAAGCGGCCCAACCAGCATCCATTTTCTCGAACAAAAGCTCGCGAATCACAATAAGCCGGATTAGGTCGCTTAATCATGAAGACCTCTCCGCGCCGAAACGCAAAGGACTTTCGCCTCTGATCTGCTTTTTCTTTGTGCATGTTCAGCCCGGTTGTGCCGCTTCTCTCCCTCGTCGCAAGGTTTGCAGAACATGGCTCCTTTCAACATATTCCTGGCAGCATATTCCTCCAGCCCGTCACCGGGATTAACCGCACCCCTCGCAAAGCCACTCTGATGCCCTGGAAATCACTTATCCTGGAAACCGATGCAAATCATGCGGAAATTCTCAGTGACGCCATGCTCGTGCTGGGCGCATTGTCTGCGGATATCCACGACGCCGCTTCCGGCACGGAACAGGAGCAGCTCCTGTT
>CAYXQR010000146.1:0-11084 GCA_964466955.1 uncultured Nitrosospira sp. | reverse complement strand
CGTCGCCTTGGTAAGCCATTACCTCACCAACTAGCTAATCAGACATCGGCCGCTCCAAGAGCGCAAGGTCTTGCGATCCCCTGCTTTTCTCCGTGGAGATTATGCGGTATTAGCACACCTTTCGGTGCGTTATCCCCCACTTGAAGATACGTTCCGATGCATTACTCACCCGTTCGCCACTCGCCACCAGGGTTGCCCCCGTGCTGCCGTTCGACTTGCATGTGTAAAGCATGCCGCCAGCGTTCAATCTGAGCCAGGATCAAACTCTTCAGTTCAATGCTGGTAAAACTCTCGCTTGACGTATTAGGGATTCCAGAATCATCCTGCGTTGCAGGACAAGACCGAAATCTTCGTACATTGTGCGAGCACTTCGACTCTTAAGTGCCGGCTATTTTCCTGTAGGAAAATAGCCGGCTGTCCCGGTCAAGTGCCCACACCTATCGGCTGTAAATTTTTAAAGAGCGATGCTGCCTGAGAAACTAACGTCAGACAGCGAAAGGCGGCATTATACAGATACCAGACACGTGGTCAAGCGTTCTGTAGAATTTTGTTATTTCTTCTTCACGCCATGATCGTAACCTTGGCAAACTTCCGCTTGCCTACCTGCACGATGACACTTTGACCTCGGTTGAGCCGGATAGTTTTATCGCTGATCCGCTCTCCATTCAATTTTACACCACCTTGCTCGATCATGCGAAGTGCTTCAGTAGTGCTGGCGGTCAACCCGGCCTGCTTCAGCAGCTGAGCAATGGGTAAATCTTCCTTTTCTGGATACAACACCTGTTCAGGCATACTTTCAGGCAACCTGCCGTGGCTGAATCGAGCCACGAACTCGGCGCACGCAGCTTCCGCTTCCGGCTGGCTGTGGAACCGGGCAACGATCTCCCGGGCAAACATCATCTTGATATCACGCGGATTGAGGCCGTTTTCCACCTCCCGCCGCCACTGGCGAATGACTCCGATAGGCTCAAAAGACAACAACTCTATGTATCGCCACATCAGTTCATCAGAAATGGACATAAGCTTGCCAAAAATGTTCCCTGGACTTTCAGTGATGCCAATATAGTTGCCGGTGGATTTGGACATTTTATTGACACCATCCAATCCTTCCAGCAAAGGCATGGTGACAACACACTGAGCCGGCTGACCGAAGTGTTTCTGCAGCTCCCGTCCCATCAGCAGATTGAATTTCTGATCGGTGCCCCCCAGCTCGACATCGGCTTTGAGCGCAACCGAATCATAACCTTGCACCAGCGGATACAGGAACTCATGTATTGAGATCGGTTTGTTGCCATGAAAACGCTTGTCGAAATCGTCTCGTTCCAGCATGCGAGCCACAGTATGAGTCGCTGCCAGCCGGATCAGGTCAGCGGCACTGAGCTTGTCCATCCACGATGAATTGAACACCACCTCGGTCCTCTCAGGATCGAGTATGCGAAATACCTGGTTTTCATAGGACGTTGCATTCTCGAGGACCTGCTCGCGATTCAGGATAGGGCGGGTAGCGTTCTTTCCACTGGGATCGCCGATCATGCCGGTAAAATCCCCGATCAGGAACAGTACATGGTGACCCAGATCCTGAAAACGACGCAGCTTGTTCAGCAGTACGGTATGCCCCAGGTGCAAATCCGGGGCAGTAGGATCAAACCCCGCCTTGACCCTGAGGGGGCGACTCAAAGCGAGCTTCTGCCTCAGTTCTTCTTCCAGCAGAAGCTCGCTGCAACCGTGCCTGATGATTTCCAGCTGATCCGAAATCAATATGGTCACGGCAGTACGCAATACGCTCTAGTGATCATTATCAGCAGCGAAATTCCAGTTGATGAGCTTGTCGAGAACAGCGTTGACGTAATCGGGCCGGCGGTTCTGGTAATCAAGGTAGTATGCATGCTCCCACACATCTATCGCCAACAGTGGCGTTGATCCGCTCGTCAACGGCAGATCCGCATTGCCTGTCTTGATTACCTGAAGATTATCCCCATTCCGTACAAGCCAGGCCCATCCGCTACCGAACTGGGTCGTGGCAGCGGTCGCAAGCTCTTTTCTGCAGGCGTCCACACTGCCGAAAGAAGCCTCGATTTTTTGCTTCAATTCAGCAGGGGGCTCGCCTCCGCCCTTGGGCGCAAGGCTGTTCCAGTAGAACGTGTGATTCCAGACCTGCGCGGCGTTGTTGAAGATTCCCACTTTGTCTGCCTTGCCCGCCGTTGCAGTGATGACTTCCTCCAGCGACAGATCCGCGAGTTCGGTGCCGGTTATGAGCTTGTTGAGATTATCCACATACGCCTTATGGTGCTTGCCATAATGAAAGCTCAGCGTATTTGCCGAAATCACCGGGTCCAGCGCGTTATCCGGGTATGGCAGTGGCGGCAGAATATGGGGGGCGCTACCTGTCTTTTGGTCACTCATTATTTTGCTCCTTATGTAATGGCACGACAAAAATAGGTCCGTTCCTTTTGGCTCATATACGGGATTCGTAGAATCGTTCAGTGTGACGAGCGGGGGGTCGAGTCAATCGCGGTCAGTGAATGCACCCCGGATCACGCGTGAGCGGCAACCTGGTTGCCAGAATCGGCTGGCCGCTATTCGATAGAGTATATCCGAAAACAGCCGAAAGATAAGAAGCGGCAGGATTGCCTACGGGGTCAAATGGCCAGGTGCCGCTCGCTGTCCGTTGCTCGTTTGGGCTACAGTCCCCAGAATCAAGTCTTTTCGTGCGAAGGAAAAAACCCGGAAACGGAATAAATTAGCCGGTTACCTGCCCGGGGTGCGGTGCCGATGGTTAGCCGAGCGAATCGGGACGGCGCCGGGTAGCCGCTACGCGCAAGCTCAGTTGCAAGCAGCGGTTACTTGAAAAGGACGGTAAGATCGCACGACGTGAGCAGGCGTTTGCGACAGAAAAAGGAAACCGCGGAAACCAGACTTACCTGATTAAAAAACCGGAATGACTGGCTGCCCATGCGCACAACTTGCAACTATGGGGGACAGCAAATGCAATCGGAAAGAATCCACAGGACACCGTTCCGCGGGAGCATGACTACTTAGGGTTAAACCAAATCGTCTCAGGCTTCACTGAAATTTTCACACAGATCGACCAATTGACGGTCGGGGTAGCGCTCCATCTGATATCTCAGCCATAGCCTCCCGCCGATATGGAAAGCCAGTGTATCCGCGTTAAACTTGAGTACCGGATTTTCCATCTCGCTCGTGGTCTCCCTGAAAAGTTCAAGCCACCTTTCAAACAATTCCGAGGTAAGACCGGGTAACGCGACGTGCTTGGGCATGGGAGCGCCACGAAAATGATTCGTGCCGCGCAGTTTCATGGACCAGAAATCAATCATCTGTACAAAGTGCGCATCCCAGTCGACCACATGTGCTTCAAATATTGGCCCTAACCGGAGATCCTTTCTGGCTCTCGCGTAAAACGCATGAACCAGCCGTGAAATCTCCTCTTCAGTACACACTTCCGGATCCGGGGCCGTAAACTCTAATTGAGATATTGTCATCATCCGCTCGTAGAAAATTGGGGCATTGTCGTGCCTCCAACACATTTTAAGGGCGTGGAAAGGGAATGAAATAGGATTGAACCCCGGTCGATCATACCCAGATAACGATTCGGCCCTATTTATCCACCCATCAGCTTTTTGACACTATTCTATGTTAAAAGTTTTGAAGTGTAAAAGCGGAGGGACCGGATTTCCGGGTTAATCTGTCCGAACGTGCCTCGAAGAAAGAATCGGAAATAAGGATGTTCGTCTGGCAAAGCCCGAAATCGCCGGCCGGCGGAGATCAACGGTCGGGGTGAGTCAGAGAAACCATAAGCACTTGATTATACAAAATCCTTAGAATACCCCCTCCTTGGATATGCCCTCGCACCTCAGTATCATGCGCAACGTCTGCAACGCCTCCAGCTGTATCTGGCGCACCCGCTCCCGTGTCAGATCAAGATTTGCCGCCAGTTGCTCCAGCGTTTGCGTTTCGTAGCCGTTGAGTCCATATCGCTGTTCAATTATATACCTCTGCTTATCGTTCAACCTGCCAAGCCATTCCTGTACGCGATCCTTGATCTCGGACTGCTCCCACATGAGATCGGGAGCGGGATTATGGTCATCCGCTATGGCGTCTCCGATAGACAGCAGCGGGTCGACGTCGAGCGGCGCATCCAGTGACATCATGCTCTGGTTTAAGGAAAGCATTCTCTGCACTTCCTTGATGGGCCGATCCAGCAAATGCGCCACATCTTCTGCCTTGGGCTCCTTTCCCGTATGCGCCTCAAGATGACGCGCCGCTTGCAGGATACTGTTCAGATCCTTGATGACATGCACGGGCAGCCGTATCGTTCGCGACTGATTCATGATGCACCGTTCAATGTTCTGCCGTATCCACCAGGTGGCATAGGTCGAAAAGCGAAACCCGCGCTCCGGATCGAATTTATCCAGCGCATGCATCATGCCCATATTTCCTTCTTCGATGAGATCCAGCAATGCGACGCCATGATTGGTGTAATGCTTGGCAATATTGACCACCAGGCGCAGATTGCATTCGATCATTCTCTGGCGCGCCTGGAAATCATTCTGCCTGACTCGCCGAGTCAATTCCCCTTCCTCCTTCGCGGTCAGCAGCGCGTTTTGACCGATCTCGTTAAAGTATATCTGGGTAACATCGGTCAACAGAAAATCGACGGGGGCTTCGACCACAGCATTCACGAGCGCTTCCGGTGACTCGTGTGCTTCATCTGGATCCAGCGGGTCTGTCTTATCGAAGGATTCTTCATCATCGAGATATTGATGCTGGTTCATTTTGGTCCGCCCCCTATCCCGGCTATCCTGACACTCCGGGCAAATGTTTTAGTGGATCGACAGGTTTTCCATTTTTTCTGATTTCGAAATGAAGCTTTACAGTACTGGAATCGGTATCCCCCATCTCGGCGATTTTCTGCCCCTTGGCAACCGACTGGCCTTCTTTTACAAGGAGCTTGCTATTGTGCGCGTAGGCGCTGAGATACGTATCGTTGTGCTTGATGATGATCAGCTTCCCATAGCCACGAAGCCCGGTGCCGCTGTAAACAACTTTGCCGGCGGCCGAAGCAGTGACCGCCTGTCCAGACCTGCCCGCTATATCAATTCCCTTCGTATTCTCGGAAAACTGTTCCGCAACTTTACCTTGGGTTGGCCAGATCCATTCGAGACGATCACCTCCAGGAGTTGGTTGCGGCGAGGGCGGCACAGGACCGATATTCGTTACATCCTTCTCCAGCATCGGATCGGCTTTTATCGGCATCACCGGTGGCGCCGTCTGCCTTTTCATCTGGGCAACGGCCTGGTCCGAATAAGGAAGCTTGACCGCCTGGGGTTCGGTTTTGAGCATAGCTGCATCCGCGGGTCGCCTTGTTCCAGGTGGCGCAACAGCATCGGGCTTGACGACGTGGGCGGACGGAGGAGGGTTATCCTCGATCGAGAACAGTGCGGGTTCCGCCAGTTGAGGCGGGGCCATGAATAGCTGCTGCCCGATATAGATGGCTCGCGGATCTGCGATATTGTTCCATTCCGCGAGTATGGTCGGATCGACGCCATGGTTCTGCGCAATGCTGTACAACGTATCCCCCCTTTTGACGACATAGCCTCCAGGTCCCGCGCTGATCACTCCGGAAGAGGAGCCGGAACGCTGGACCACGGATGACTTTGCAACCGTCCGATCGATTATAGGCGTGCGAAAGCTTCTGAAACGATCATGCGCAAGATTGTGCTCACGATTGTAATCCGGGCTCCCTGAGGTACAGCCGGCCAGTAGCCATACACAAACGAGCGACGGAGTAAACGCCGCAGAGAACAAGTTGTCTTTCCAGGACGGTCCACGGGAATGCGTCATAGTCCCCGATGACATACTCAGGTGCTTCCGTTCGATTTCCATTTTGCTCATTTTCTGCCTCTTGTTCGCATCACTCAACGCTTCCAGATGCCGGGCATCATTGGCACAAATCTGACCTCGTCGAGCATTGTCTCAGTATAACCCTGCATGGTGTGTGCGATAACACACAGAACCTGCTC
This sequence comes from uncultured Nitrosospira sp., assembly GCA_964466955.1. Lineage (GTDB taxonomy): Bacteria > Pseudomonadota > Gammaproteobacteria > Burkholderiales > Nitrosomonadaceae > Nitrosospira. The sequence goes on along the minus strand of CAYXQR010000146.1, from coordinate 5,043 downwards.
ATTGCTTCCCTTGGGAAAAACCATTCTGCCGCCCGTAGCCAGTTGTTCCAGCAGTGCCTGGGGAACATGCGATGTCGCAGCACTGAGGATAATACCGTCAAAGGGGCCGTATTCTGACAATCCGAGGAATCCATCAGCGTGCTTCAGACGCACGTTGTTGACACGCAACCCTCTCAGACGCGTGCGTGTGCGAGCCACCAGAGGTCCGATCCGCTCGATCGAATAAACCTCCTGGGCAAGCTGTGCCAGTATGGCTGTCTGATAGCCGCAGCCGGTGCCGATTTCAAGGACCTTGCCGAGATTGACGCCATTACGCAACAGTTCGCTCGTGCGGGCTACCGTAAATGGACTGGAGATGGTCTGACCGAAATTGATGGGAAGCGCGACATCGTCGTACGCCCGGTTGGCCAGGATTTCCTCAACAAAGATGTGACGAGGAACCGCGCTCATCGCTGCCAGTACCACTTCATCCGCTATTCCGTTTGCTCGCAGACGTTCAATCATGCGGGCGCGGGTCCGCGGAGAGGTCATGCCGATCCCGGAATGGTGCGTGCTCAACTGGATGTCCTGAACGGTTGTTTACGCCATGCGCAACGACAAAACTGCTGCGCCGCTATCTCAACCACTCTTTCACTGCTTCTACCTGACCGTACCGGGTCAGGTCAATTTGCAGCGGAGTAATAGAGACTCTCTTGCGCTGAATTGCCAGAAAATCAGTGCCCTCCCCCGCGTCTTGGGCAGGGCCTGCGGCACCCACCCAATAAACCGTGTCACCGCGAGGAGTTTGCGATCGAACAACGGGTTCCGCCTTGTGGCGTCGGCCAAGCCGGGTCACCTCCATTCCCTGCAATTGCTCATACGGAACATCGGGAACATTAATATTCAGCAATACAGGCCCGTGAAGCTTGTCACTTTCGAAACGCTGCACAATTTCCGTTGCAATACGTGCTGCTGTTGCAAAATTCCCCGCGGAAAAACTGGCGAGAGAGACGGCGAGAGAAGGCACGCCCAGCAGAAAACCTTCCGTCGCAGCCGCCACCGTGCCGGAATAAATCGTATCATCACCCATATTGGCGCCATCGTTGATACCGGACACTACCATATCGGGCAAGTCATCCAGCATTCCGGTGACAGCAAGGTGAACACAATCCGTGGGGGTGCCGTTGACGTAATAGAATCCGTTATGGGATTTGCGCAGACTGAGAGGCCGATCCAGGGTAAGCGAATTGCTCGCACCGCTACGATCGCGCTCTGGTGCTACCACGACGATATCCGCTATAACGGAAAGTGCTTCCGCAAGACAAGCAAGACCCGGTGCAAAATACCCATCGTCATTGCTGAGCAGTATGCGCATTCGAACAGTGACCTGGATGTTTTCAGCTTATCGGGGGAAGATTTTCTGGACTTAACAGGACTTAACAGCCAACTTTGATGCGCATTGCCAAACAAGCCCTCCGAGACTGATTGGTCGGGGCGAGAGGATTTGAACCTCCGACCACTTGCACCCCATGCAAGTACGCTACCAGGCTGCGCTACGCCCCGAAGATGAAATTATAACAAAACGCGGCCAGTTAAGGGATTCACCAGTATTCCAAATCTCATACCGGCCGTAACCGACTGCCACCGAAAAATCCATCACTTAACCGGCCGGCATCAACATCAATCAGGATCGAAGCAGTGACACGATACTCTCGATTTCACGCCGGAACTGTGCCAGGGTATCTGATGAGATTGAAGCGGCGTCCGCAGCGGAAGATAGATTGGGCGCCCCGTCCGCCATTCCCTGGCTCAACCGAATTCGTGCACCATGAATTGTAAAACCCTGCTCGTACAGCAATTCCCGAATGCGGCGTATCAGGAGAACCTCATGATGCTGATAATAACGGCGATTTCCTCGTCGCTTGACCGGTTTCAGCTGGATGAATTCCTGTTCCCAGTAACGCAATACGTGAGGCTTGACCCCGCATAGCTCGCTCACCTCACCGATGGTGAAATAGCGCTTCGCCGGGATGGGTAACAACGCCTCGTCAGGCGCTCTGTTTTGCATGCTGGTTTTTCTCGACCATTGCCTTCAATTTCTGGCTGGCATGAAAAGTCACCACCCGGCGCGCGGTAATCGGGATTTCTTCTCCTGTCTTGGGATTTCGGCCGGGCCGCTCCGGTTTATCACGCAACTGAAAATTGCCGAAGCCTGAAAGCTTGACGCCATCGCCATTCTGCAGCGCGATCCGGACCTCCTCGTAAAAAGACTCCACCATGTCTTTGGCTTCACGCTTGTTGAATCCAACTTTTTCAAAAAGCAAATCCGCCAGCTCGGCCTTTGTCAAGGTCATATCTTCCTCACTTCATTTACACTCAAACTTGGCTAAATGCGTATTGCTGCAATCAGTTGCGCAGCTTCGCGTCAAACTGGCCCTCAAGCACATCAAGCAGCATGGAAACAGCCTCGTCCGCTTCCGCATCAGTCAGGGTTTTTTCAGTATCTTGTAACAAAATACGGAAAGCAAGACTTTTTTTGGCCGCTTCCACCCCTTTGCCCCGGTAGACGTCAAAAACCGAGATCTCCAGAATGATCCCCGGTTTTCGGATATACATGAGGTCGAGCATGGCCTGAACGCTTATCTCCTCCGCCACGATCACGGCAATATCGCGTCGTATAAGTGGATATTTTGATATTTCGGCTGCTTTTGGCAATGCCCGAGCCATCAGGATTTGCATGTCAAGTTCAAACAGCATGACGGAACTGGGAAGCTCGAGTTTTTGCTGCCACCGCGGGTGCAGCTCACCGAGATAGCCCGCGGCTTTGCCCCCAATCCGAATCAGCGCCGATTTCCCCGGATGCAATGTCGTGTGCGAAGCCGGGATCGCGTGCACGGTATCCGGCCAGAAGAGAGCCTCGATATCCGCTTTCACATCAAAAAAATCCACTTCCCTGGCAGGCCATCCCCACTGCTCCGGCAGCGTATCTCCGTAGCAAAGCCCCGCTATTTTTTCATGCTGCACATGGTTGCCATCTGCCGCCCAGGTAAAACATGATCCGATTTCAAACAGGCGGATGCGCGATTGCTTGCGATTAAGATTAAACTGCAGATTTGATACAAGACCACCCAGCAGGCTGCTGCGCATCACCGTCATCTGACTGGACAAAGGATTTTTCAATGATATCGGTGCCTTGTTGCCCGCCAGAGAGTGCTCCCAGAACTTATCGACGAACGCGTAATTGATCACTTCCTGATAACCACGATCTACCATCATCTCACGCAGGCGCGATGGTGCTTTCAAGGTTTCAGGTTGAGGCAGCATAGCCAGCTGCACCTTCGGCAGATCCGTTGATATTTGATCGTAACCGTATATACGTGCTATTTCTTCGATCAGGTCTTCTTCCAGGGTGAGATCAAAACGATGGGTTGGGGGCGTTACCTGGAAGACGCCATCAGCACTGGAAAACTCGAAGCGGAGACGCTGAAACAGTTTTGTGATATCGGCGCCTCCCAGATCGACGCCCAGAACACGCCGGGCGCGCTCTACGCGCAGCTTGATGGGATCGCGCCGCGGCAACTGGTTCCGGATTTCGGTCACTGGCCCTGCCCGCCCGCCGCAAATCTCCAGTATCAGGCGCGTGGCTCGCTCGATCGCAGTGCGCGTCGCGGCGAAATCAACCCCGCGTTCAAAACGGTGCGCAGAATCCGAACTAAAACCGAGCGAGAACGATTTGCCTGCAATTGCATGTGGATTGAAAAAAGCACTTTCCAGAAACAGATCCATAGTTTCCGTTGTCACCCTGCTATCAATCCCTCCCATAATCCCAGCGAGCGCCAGAGGCTTCTCCTCATCCGCGATGACCAGCATGTCCGGGCGCAAATCCACATCTTCCTCATTCAGCAACCGCAGTGCTTCGCCGGCTTTGGCATAGCGAATGTGGATCGACGCCCGGGAAGCACCTGATATTTTTGCGAGATCGAATGCATGCAGGGGCTGCCCTGTCTCCAGCATGACATAATTGGTCACATCCACGACCGAATTAACGGTACGCAGGCCGCTACGTTCGAGGCGCTGCACCATCCATAGCGGTGTCGGAACATCGAGCGAGATCGCCCTGATCAGCCTCCCGCAATAAAGTTGGCAGGCCTGCGGCGCTTCGACGTACACAGCCAGTGTCGCGTCGATCTGAGCGGCGGATGGCTCTACTTGCAGCGGCTTCAGATTCGCATCCGTAATTGCCGCCACTTCACGCGCAATTCCGACCAATCCCAGGCAGTCGCTTCGGTTGGGTGTCAGCTTGAGAGTGAAGAGCTTATCCTCAAGCTCATAATATTGACGAAAATCCTCGCCGGTAGGCGCATCGGGCGGAAGAACCAGCAAATCGTCCGCCGCATCCCTTAGTCCCAGTTCCTTTGCTGAGCACAACATCCCCGCCGATTCCACTGCGCGGATAGTCGCCTGCCTGATGGTCATGCCCGGGAGCTGGGCGCCAATCAAAGCACATGGAACCTTCATTCCGGCACGAACATTGGCTGCACCGCACACGATACGCAACGGCTGGGCAGTACTCTGCGCGTCCGCGTTTACCAGGCAGATACTTAGATGTTTCGCATCCGGATGCTTCTCGACAGCCAGCACCTCCGCCACCACCACTTTGCTGAAAACGGGTGCTACCGCCTCGATGCCCTCCACTTCCAGGCCCGCCATGGTCAACGCTTGGGCAAGCTCGTCGGCTGACAGTGGCGGATCAACGAAAGTGCGAAGCCAATTTTCGGAAAATTTCATGAGTGTCTGTCATTCTTGTGAAGCGAACCACGTTATTTTCAGGGACGACATTCGGTGAGCAACCATGGGACGTCCTCAGGATTACCCAATGCGTCATTCTTCCCTTCTCTCGTTCCCCTTGAAGGAGCTTGTTTTTTTAACGCCCCTTAATTGAACTGCTTGAGAAACCGCAGATCATTTTCAAAAAACAGTCTCAAATCGCCTACGCCATACCTCAACATCGCCAGTCGCTCGACCCCTAAGCCGAAAGCGAAGCCTGTATATTTTTCGCTATCT
>CAYXQR010000145.1:0-5411 GCA_964466955.1 uncultured Nitrosospira sp. | reverse complement strand
GGATATAGATCACTCTCACGGATCTTCTATCGAATCTCCCCCTGCCCAAATGTGTTTTTCTATAGTTCATTTGCAGTTTTTCCTGCGAAATAGGGTCCTTGCAAAGATCGATGAGAAGCAGAATCCTATGTTTCGCCTGCGTCGTTCCAACACGGCTTAATTTTCTGAGTTCGCTTATATTCTGACCTCCGTAAAGCGTCGTTTGAGAGGTGTTTGTCCGTACCACCAGCTCTATGACAGCAGGATTGGTGCCTCCGATACGAAAGTCAATACGCTGAGGTTTCTTGCAGCCTGGCGGACGGCAATAATGTTGTCGCGTCACGTTGCCGAATTTTCCCAGCAGGTAGGCGTAAAGAATGGGATCAAATTCGGTTTCCCGAACGGCACTCATATGCCGCGACTTATAGTGTTTAATCGCCGCGACTAATGCTTCTCCTGACTTGACGATATCTTCAATTTTCATATGAATACAACCGCTATCTGGCCCGCAGGTCCGTGGTACTTCAAATCCTATGCCGCGTCCATAAAATTACACCGCAGCAGGGCAGGGGGAGGGAGCGAGCCCACCGTCACCGGCGTCCGTTCTCCCGCTTTAATATTCATATATACACATATTTAAATGATCGAATATGTGAACCGATAACGCTTTGTAAGACCGACGCTTCATTCCGCCGCAACCGCACTTGATTCCCATCTCCCCAACAGGGGAGATGGCGGTTTTCTTTGGCGACATCTAATCGAAAGAGGAAGGGTTGATATGCGGGCCTGTTAATCCAACGCATCCACCGCCTCCGCCAGCGTCTGCCGGTCTGGCTTCACGTACCGCCAGATATAGCGGTCGGACTGATGCCCGGAGGCCTCCTTGGCGTATTGCACGCCCTTGCTCTCGGCCAGCTTGCGCAAAAACGTATGCCGCAGCACATGCGGCGAGACGTCGATTTTGTCCTCCTCGGCCAGATGCGCGTTGGCCTGGGCGGCGATGCGCCGGATGACCGCGGCCGCCTCGCGGCGCGACAGCCGCCGTCCGCTGCGGGTAATGAAGAGGGCAGGGGCGTCGTCCTCCCGGCTGGCCAGCCAGTCGTCCAGCACCTGGCGCGCGTCGCGCTGCACCGGCACCGCGTCCCGCACGAAGCCGCCCTTCACCACGATCTTGATAAACTGCTTCCCCGTATACTGGTCGCGATCCAGGTTCAACGCCTCCGAGACCCGTAGGCCCGAGCCGAGCAGCACGGCCAGCAGGGCATGGTTGCGCAGGCCCTGATCGGTGCCGGTGCCCGGATGCACCCGCAAAGCCTGCGCGGCGCTGAGCAGCCGCAGCTCCTCCAGCCGGCTCAGGCCCTTCCAGTCGGCGGCGGGCTCGGGCGGCGGCTTCACCCCGTCAGTGGGACAGCCCAGGGGAAACAGCGCCGGGAACTTGCGGTCGCACCAGCGGGCGAAGTGGTGCACGGTGGCGTAGATGCGCACGATCGACGCCTGCGCCAGCTTTTCGTTCTGAGTGGCTTTGAGAAAGGCCTTGGTGACGGAGACGAACCACTCGTCCGGCCGGTCATGGCCGTAGAGCTTCTGGTAGAAGGAGAGGAAGCGTTGCAGGTCGCGCCGCTTGGCGTCCAGGGTGGCCTGCGACTGCCCGGCGACCTCGGTCACCAGATACACATTGGCCAGGTCCCCCAGCCGGGTTTTGGCCTCTTGCAAACGGCTCAAAACATTATGGGATAGATTATCTTGCAGGATCAGGGCAGTGTCGGACATGGCCAGGCTCCAGAGTAGGGGAGGGGACTCGGGCCAATCTAGCCCATAAGGTATCTTATGACATGAATTAGCAGAAACCCGTTTTTTATGCAATGAGAAACGCCATCTTATCCTTTCTCGAAGAACGCACAGTCTTATGAAAATCGTGAGCGTCACAGCGTATGTGTGTAATATACTGTCTAAATCAGTATGTATGTTAAGCACCATCCAAATGGTGGTGCGGTCAAAAGTCTGTTCTAATAAAGAGTAAAAGGACAAGGAACGCGCATGGAAATAGCAATCGATCGGATTTCGCCGATCACCACATTGCTTGATGAGGTGTTCTATCAGAGCTCAATTGGCGACATGCGCACCGCGTATTTTCGTCATTTTCAGTCTTTAGATTCTTGGATCATGCTGAGCGATTATTACTTTGGTAATGAGAAAACAAATAAGGTAATCACATTCACTTCCTTACCCTATCTTGGTGCATTGCCTGAATTGCAAAGCATCATCCGAGCTATTGCTCCTAAGGATATTAAACATGCGCGATCTATTGATGGGCGCTGGATTGAGTTTCTTCGACAGTTGCCATCACTGAATATCTCTTTTGTTTTTCAACAAGATAAATATTTCTCTTGGCTTAATAGCCGTGCATTTCAAGAGTACATGGCGGAGTTTTGCGAAATACTTTCAGCTTATGTCATTTACTGGCGACGCAATACGATTTATCAGGCCCGCCTGGATACATTGACACGAAATATTCAGTATGCACAGAAACTTTTGCAGCAAAAAAAACAAATTAGAATGCTATGTGAAGCCTTTGTCATAGCGTTGTTAGGTGGGTATGTCGGAAGCCTTCTCTGCCGTGCAACGGCTCTGACGAAACTATGTTGGCTATCGGACCGCGATAGAACTAATGAGCTTGGCTACAATTTTGTCCGGGATTTATTTCAGGTCATACTGATCGATGTTGTGAAGAGAAATATTTCATTTTCCTTTACAACCGCAAATTCAAATTCGGAAGAATGGTATGCCGACTTAGTCAGAATTCCAGATTTCATTACTGGTGCGATAGCCGGGTTTGACTTCGATAACATTGGTAATCATACGGCCAAGCCCGTTTCTACAACTTTCCTTGGCACGTATCTGGCCAATAATAGAAGAGACTGCTTTCAATATCGCTTTCATGTTAACGATGAAGGCATGAAGATTCAGCGAATGTTGATTACCGTTGGCTAGGATGCAGTCAAGTTGCTCTCCTTCGCTTATCCAGATTAATCTCCCTCATACCCCCTGCGCCGCTTCTCTCGCACTTTCTGGTGCATTGCCCGCTCGGCGGCTTCCAGGCTGTCATGCAGCTCGATGCGGCTCTGTCCGCCATAGCCGATGCGACCCCACTCCCGTATCAGCGACCACGCGCCGAAGAGATTGGGCTGCACGGACAGCGCGTAAAAGCGGAACTGGTTGCGCGCGGGGTCGCATTTGCGCAGGCAGGCGGGCGGCGGCACCGTCATGGCTGCTTACCTCCCCGGATACGGCCCGCGCTTCTTGCAGAAATTGATGAACGCCCCGTCCGGGTTCCTGGGCGGCCAGTCCTTTTGCGTTTGCCCCCATTCCCGCCAGTCGGCTTCCATGGCGTAGATGTCCCACCCCGGCGCGTGGGTATGCGCCGCTTCGTAGGTAGCGGGTTTCAGCGGCGGCGCATCGAACAAGCTCAGCTGCTTGTCCTTGTCCTGCAGTTTCAGATCGATGCTCTCGCGCTCTTTCGTCTTCAGCACCTCGAATTCCACATGCTTGATCGCGCGGCCTTCCTTGCGGGTGTGCATCTTCACCTTGAAGCCCGCCCCTTGCGGATTACCGTTGATCTGCTTGATCGCAGGCTCCAGGGCGAAGCGGCGCAGGTCCGGCCAGCGCGTCATCTTGCCGGCCGGCACCTTGAGCCATCGGCGCAGTTCTTCCACGCTGGCCTTGAGGACCGGCACATCCTTATTGGCCACCGATTCCAGCAGCTCATACAAGGTCACGGCGTATTTGCCGGACAATTCGATCATGAAATGGGTGCGCAGACGGGCGAAGCGGCGCGGGTCTTTCAGGATGGGAATCAGCAGCGGCGGAAAGTGAAACCGGAGCATTCCGGCCCTGCGGGTATCCCGGCTCAACACGGCGCTGAACAGCGCCGCGATGCCCTGGTAGCGGGTATCGCCCTCGGTGTAGCGCCATTCCACGGTGGTTTTGGTCAGGCGCGTCGCCGATTCCCAGATCCATTTCGAGTCATGTTCCCCCCCCAGCTCCCGAAACAGCCGGTTGATTTCCTGCACGGGCATTTCATGGACGGTTTTTTCTTCCAGTTCCTCCCAGAACGCATGCAGCAGGAAGGTCCATAATTTTCTGTCGCGCTCGGTGTAGGGGCCTTCCACACTGACAATGACGACCGGAAAAGGAATGGGGACGGTTGCCGGGTCCCCGGGCGTCGGGAGCCAGGGATCTCCGGTAGGTACGGGTAGCTTTGTTCGAAGCGCTGTCGCATTCATGGCAACAGCATAATCCCAAATGTGAGTAGCGTCAATGCCGCCCCCTCACTTTTTGGCGGCGTTTTTTGGCCGAATTTCTCACAATTGGGGCTCACGCGCGACATCGCCGACGGTGAAGCTTGCCTCGCCGCATTATGCCCAGAAGCAGAAGTTTTACAAGGGTTTATATTCAACCTCTCCCTCCTTTACCCCCTTTCACGGGAATCCGCGCAAAACCCCGTTGGCCGAATTTCTCACATTTAGACAATAATCCATTGATGGTATTGAAGTTAATCAAAAATAATGTGGCCTGGCCTCAATCCTGTGGAAAACCCGCCGCAGCCCGCCGAATTTCTCACCTTTTTGGCCGAATTTCTCACAATTGATTCCCGATAAACTATTATGAATAAAAGCAAAACGGCGATATTGCAATCGGGAACACGAAGAACACCTTTGAACACGAAGAACACGAAGAGCACCCCCTGTGAATAACCCGCCCATCGTCACCTGCTACCAAAAACTTTTTCTCACAACACCGCCTCTTGGGGGGCTTCGCCCCCCGCCGGCTCGAACCCGGATGCTACGCTAACGCTTCGCATCCATTCCCGCCCGGCATCCCCCCGGCTCGCTACGCTCGCAAGAAACGGAGTTCGCTTCGCTCACAAGATCAATGGACATTGGGGGACGCTCGCCGCGCCCCCCAAACCCCCCTGGCAGGTATTTAAAGCACCATGGGAAGGGCCGGTTTAAGATTGCAATAACAAGAGGCCAGGACTACCATCCTGCTTGCGGTACAGGCTGAGGAGCCGATGACCGCGCACCGTGGGAAGGGCCAGGTTTCACGATCTGGCCTTTCTCTTTGCCAGCCCGCACCCGATCGCCCGGCGGCATGGCTCCAAGACGGCCCTACAGCCGCCTTGGCCCACCACCGCAAAATTCCCCCTTCCGGACCGCGCCGCCATGCCGTATGCCGTCCCCATGCCGCCGGAAACCGACCCTTCTCCCCTCGACTACGCCTTGCAGCGCCTGCTGGAGGGCATGGCCGACGACGACGTGCGGGAAGCGGCTTTCTGGCTCGGCGTCCTGGCGGCTGGCGGCGATGCAACGCCGCCGGGCGGATCGGTCCACTGAAAAGGCGGCCCTGCCGAAAGCGGTATCTCTTTACCGTCA
>CAYXQR010000144.1:0-42359 GCA_964466955.1 uncultured Nitrosospira sp. | reverse complement strand
CCTCCCCACCAAACTTCCGCGCCAGCACCATCGTGATCGCCGCCGTCAACGTCGTCTTCCCATGATCCACGTGACCTATCGTCCCTACGTTCACGTGCGGCTTCGTCCGCTCAAATTTACTCTTCGACATGATGTTCCCTTTTCAAAGCATTCTTTCTGATTCGGATTGTTTATGTTTAACGCCTATGGAGCCCATGGCCAGGATTGAACTGGCGACCTCTCCCTTACCAAGGGAGTGCTCTGCCACTGAGCTACATGGGCAAGCATCGTTTTTTGCCTGACACTCCTCGCAACAAAACTTGCCAATCTGGAACTGATCCAATCTTCGGACCAGTCTCTTCGCGGACTCTGGAGCGGGTGAAGGGAATCGAACCCTCGTCGTAAGCTTGGAAGGCTTCTGCTCTACCATTGAGCTACACCCGCACTGACAATCGATCCGGTTTCAGCTACCCAATCAACTCGCACAGAAAAGCCCCAGCAACGCATTGCCACCTATCAATAGACCGGCATGCAGAGCTAATCGAGCGCAAAACTCCCTCGCCTGCGCCAAAATCGACCACTGATCTGGTGGAGGGGGAAGGATTCGAACCTTCGAAGGCAGAGCCGTCAGATTTACAGTCTGATCCCTTTGACCGCTCGGGAACCCCTCCAAACGAAACCGCTAATTTTGAATGTTTAAGGCTGATTAGTCAATGTCCATTTCAGGGTTTTTTGTGTATCCTGCGATGTGGCTCCGCACAAGCCTCACATCGAGGCAAATCGGACACGGTGCAATCAGCGATCCTTTCCGGACGACTGGCTTTTAGCAATCAGTGGGTAGATCCCTGCCGCAGTCCCAACAGTTCGACGTCGAAAATCAGTGCGGCATTGGGAGGAATGACCCCACCTGCTCCCTGCGCTCCGTAGGCCATGGCAGGAGGAATAATCAGGGTGCGCTGTCCGCCCGCTTTCATTCCGACTACGCCCCGGTCCCAGCCTTTGATGACTCGTCCGGCACCCAATAGAAAAGAGAAGGGGACGCCGCGATCCCGGGAACTGTCAAACTTCGCTCCTTTCTTATCGGAGGCGCTTTCATCGTAGAGCCAGCCGGTATAATGCACTTCGACCATCTTGCCGACTGCGGCTTCTTCCCCTGTTCCAATTCTGGTATCTTTCTTGATGAGCTCGGTCACGCTGGATCCTTTCTGGCCCGTTTCGGAAAATGCCAGCTGGGGCGATAGAATTACGCCCATTAACAATATACCCATATTGATCAATTTGCTTACTCTCGACATGACCCCCCCGAAGATTGAATTGGAAGTTACCTGCTCACCTGACAGCGGGCCATTATACTCGTGTCTCAGGAGCCCGAAGGGTCGGTATCGGCCGATTTCATTCCACGAATCGCAATAGGTTGATGGATTAGCCGATCGGTTACGTCTATGCAAAAAAAATCGAATGAATGGATACATGCTGACCATACGGATACGCGTTCGCTCAGGCTGCACGATTCCCGTGTCGTCCGCTCACTGTATCTCGCTGCCGGGTTCACTGCCCTGGCCCTGGCAATCGCGGGGATCGTTCTGCCGATACTGCCGACAACGCCTTTTGTGCTCCTCGCTGCGGCATGCTTCGCGCGCAGTTCGCAACATTTTCATGATCGACTTCTGGCAAACCGGGTGACTGGCCCGATCATCCGGGAGTGGATCGAGCATCGAAGTATTCCACGCAAGGTCAAGCGCTGGGTTTATTTCCTGCTTGCGCTCTCATTCGGCAGCTCCATTCTGATGATGCCGTCCCTTTGGCAAAGGGGAATGCTCGCGTTGCTGGGAGTCATCCTCGCTGCGTTCATCTGGCGCATACCCGTCCGGGATACGAACGCCGTTCATGATACGTCCGACTGACTGAGGCTGGAGCGCCGCACGCTTCCTGTGCTACCTCCGTTCCCGCACACACGGATCCAGCCGGATACGCGCCGTATCCGGCGGGAATTATTTTTAATAGCTGGTTTGCGGCTCGGCCACGAAGATCTCTACGCGACGGTTTTTTGACCGGTTGGCGGCCGTATCATTGGCCGCAACAGGTTCTCGCGAACCCCGGCCATCTATGTTTATGCGGTTTGCACCAACACCGCGGTACACCAGGTAGTCGCGCGTACTGGCAGCACGGTTGAGAGACAGTGGATTATTGACCGCATCGCTGCCCGAACTGTCTGTATGGCCAATAATGGTTACCATCGTGCCAGGATTATTATTCAGGCTCGTCGCGAAACTATCGAGCACCGGCCTGAAGTTCGGCTTTATATCGGCGCGACCGGTATCAAACGAAATATCGCTGGGAATATCGAGCTTCAACCGGTTATCGGACGTCTTTACGACTTCCACCCCCGTGCCTGCGGTCGCCTGTTCCATTTCCTGTTTCTGCTCTTCCATCCTTCTCGACCACACATTTCCGGCGATGGCACCCAGCCCGGCGCCTGCTGCGGCTCCAATTGCCGCTCCTTTTCCTTGGCCAGCAATCGCACCGATGATTGCGCCCGTGCCCGCTCCGATTCCTGCGCCTATGGCCGTGTCCCGGGTCATCGTGCTTTGTCTTTCGGGGGAACTGGCGCAACCGCCCAATACCAGGACCAACGCTGCCGATACTATTGACAATCGATTACGCATGATTTCTCCTGCTTGTTGTTGATAGGATTGAAAAAGCACAATCTATTGAAATTTCGCCCGCTACTTTAGCAGAGGCGTCAAAAGATACAATATGCAAAAAGAATCCGAGAACCCGAACCGTCATGGATCGTCCGCGCAGGCATTCCCTCGCAGGCATTCCCTCAATGCGCTTGCCCTGCCGATCCCGCGACCCGAATACTCACCACTCACCCTCTCGGGTGATGCATGGCGTGAATCTGTTTCAGGCGTTCGCGCGCAACGTGAGTGTAAATCTGTGTGGTGGAAATATCCGCATGGCCCAGCAGCAACTGCACCACACGCAGGTCCGCGCCGTGGTTGAGCAAGTGTGTCGCGAAAGCATGCCTCAGTGTATGAGGGGATAGCTGAGTCATGATGCCGGCCTGGCGCGCGTAGCGCTTGATGAGATACCAGAAAGCCTGACGCGTCATGGCTGAACCGCGCGCAGTAATGAACAGCGTGTTGCTCGTTTTATTGCCAAGCAGCATCGGACGTGCTGTGCGCATGTAGCGAACCACCCACTCCAGCGCTTCCTCGCCCAGCGGGACAAGACGTTCCTTACCCCCTTTACCCATCACGCGTATGACTCCCATGTCGATGCTGATCTGGGCACCCTCCAGGCCGACCAGTTCGGAGACCCGCAGACCGCTGGCATACAGCACTTCCAGCATCGTGCGGTCACGCAACCCCAACGGGAGGCTCACATCAGGAGCGTCCAGCAGTAATTCCACATTTCCCTCCGTCAATGCAGTGGGAAGATGGCGGGAAATTTTCGGCGACTCGATATTGAGACTGGGATCGATCTGGATTTTCCCCTGACGCAGGAGATATCGATAGAAGCGCTTCAGGCTCGACAGTTCACGGTTGGTGGTACTGGCTTTGACCCTGGCAGAAACCCTGGAAGCAAGGAACCCGAGCAGATCGGAGCGGGTAGCCGCGATCAGGCCGTGATCGACCTGTTCCTGCCGGATAAGCCACTGGCCGAACTGATGAAGATCGCGGCGGTAGCTTTCCAGGGTATTGCGCGCGAGCCCATCCTCCAGCCAAAGCGCGTCGCAAAACTCATCCAGCAGACCTTCATTTTGCTCATACACACTCATGTCGCAGCAGCCAGCGCTTGATGTCCAGCGGCGTGCCGTCGCTAGCATGCATGAAGCCGCCCAGCCCCCCGCTCTTGGCAATGACACGATGGCAGGGGATGACAATAGGCAGCCGGTTGGCCCCGCAGGCCTGCCCGACCGCGCGAGGAGCCGAGTGCAATTCCATGGCAATATCGCCATAGCTTCGGGTCTTGCCGGCTGGAATATCCTGGATAGCACGCCATACGCGCCGCTGGTGAATCGTTCCGCCTATATGCATGGACAGGTCGAATACGAAATCAGGGTCGGCCAGATAAGCTTGCAGCTGAGCACAAACCTCTCTGGCAAGCGGAGTGCAGGGCGCAAGCAGGGGCGTATCCAGGGGAAGGTATTCGATATCCGTCAGCCAGTCTTCGTCGATACGCACGCCAAGGATAGCAAATGGCGTCGCCAGCTTTGCCTGATAGTCCGCTGCCGATTCTTTTTTCTCCATCACCCTGGAATTCCTCATGACCAGACTCCTGTTATTCGTGCTCTTCCCCCGCGCCGGCCCACTTCCACCCGCCTTTTCCGTTTCGTTTTTTTCTTGTACACGCCCTGCTTTCAGCACTCGGAAACGGCAGCGAAATTGTGTTCCGAAATTCCCCCCATTTTTTGACTTTGAATGGAAAGTCCGGCGATAATCGATCATTATCCGGCTTGAACAAGCGTCCAGCAAGGCCCTCATCATCCCCTCTCGTAGGAGCAGACAGTGAAATTCAACATAAAAAGCGGAAGTCCCGATACACAGCGCAGCGCGTGTGTGGTGGTGGGCGTATTTGAGGGAGGAAAGTTGTCGGAGGCAGCTGCCGCCATGGATGCAGTATCCGAAGGATATGTCACCGGCAAGCTTCGCAGCGGCGATATGGAAGGCAAGCCTGGTACTGTGCTGACGCTGCATGATGTGCCAGATACCTTGTGCGAAAGATTAATGCTTGTGGGGCTGGGCAAGGAAGAGGAACTGGGCGACAAAAGATATGGCGATGCCGTGCGCGCAGCGTTCAAGGCGCTGCACGAAACGGGCGCCGCGGATGCTGCTGTGTATCTGGCGGAAGTGCCCGTCAAAAACCGGGACACAGCCTGGAAGATCTCCCAGATCGCAATCGCGGCAATGGAAAGTTTCTATCGTTTCGACCGACTCAAGAGCAAAGTGGAAGAACGCAAGGTGCGCCTGCGGAAAGTTGTGCTGGGTATCATGGACGGAAGCCGGAAGAATCTGGCTGCCAGCGAGGAAGCCCTGCGGCAGGGCCTGGCCATTGGCGACGGCATTGGCGTAGCCAAGGATCTCGGTAATCTCGCACCCAACATCTGCACCCCGGCCTATCTGGCCGAGCAGGCAGCGGATATCGGTAAAACTTATCAGCTCAAGGTGACCATCCTCGAGCGGAAGGACATGGAAAAGCTCGGCATGGGCGCTTTGCTTGCAGTGGCGCGCGGCAGCCATCAGCCGCCAAAGCTGATCGTTCTGGAATATTGGGGAAAAGGCAAAAAAGAAAAGCCCACTGTACTGGTAGGCAAAGGCGTCACGTTCGATACAGGCGGCATTTCCCTGAAGCCTGCCGCAGAAATGGACGAAATGAAGTATGACATGTGCGGGGCAGCCAGCGTGCTGGGTACCGTCACCGCAGTCGCGAAAATGGGGCTCGCGGTCAATCTGGTTGCCATCATTCCCACGACCGAGAACATGCCGGGCGGCAATGCGACCAAACCGGGCGATGTCGTGACCAGCATGTCTGGCAGAACAGTGGAAATCCTCAATACGGATGCCGAAGGGCGACTGATTCTGTGCGATGCATTGACCTACGCGGAACGCTACGAGCCGGACACTGTGATTGATATCGCCACGCTTACCGGCGCCTGCGTCATCGCATTGGGCCATGTGGCCTCGGGTCTGCTCAGCAACGATGACGCCCTGGCGGAGGAGTTGCTGGGTGCATCGTCGCAGGCCTCGGATCGTGCCTGGCGCCTGCCTCTGTGGGATGATTATCAGGAGCAGTTGAAAAGCAATTTTGCCGATGTGGCAAATATTGGCGGGCGTGCCGCCGGTACCATTACCGCAGCCTGCTTCCTGGCGCGTTTTACAAAAAAATATCGCTGGGCCCACTTGGATGTCGCGGGGACTGCCTGGAAATCGGGTAAGGAAAAAGGCGCAACAGGCCGTCCTGTAGGGCTGTTGACTCAGTTCCTGATCGGCCGCGCGATGAAAAAGTCCACGGCCTAGCGTTGAATGGCGCATGACGGAAATCGATTTCTATTCCGGTGGCGACAGGCTCCATACGGCTTGCCGCCTCGTATCCAAGGCTGTACGCAAAGGGCTCAGGGTGATGGTCTACACGCCGGATATTTCGACTATCCAGGAATTTGACAGTCTGCTGTGGACTTTTTCCCCGACGGACTTTATTCCACATTGCCACGCGGATGACAGGTTATCCGATGTGACGCCCGTCATACTCAGCCCCAAGGAAATCGCCAAGACACAACATGACGAGGTACTGCTCAACCTCGATGCTGGCAATCCTTCCTTTTTCAGCCGTTTCTGTCGCCTGATCGAAATTGCCGGCACAACTCCGGAAGAGATGCAGGCAGCGCGGAAGCGTTACCGTTTTTATCAGGACAGGGGATATGAAATCCGCCATCACCGACTCGAGTTCGCATAGCGATTGAATTCGCACACCCGATGATCAGCGAAGATCTGTTAAAGTTTTCCGTAATCCTGTCGTTCAATTCATTCATTGTGGCCATCCCGAAATCCGCATGATCAACCCCAACGGCAAAACTCCATCAACCGAATACGACCAAATCCTGCGCAAACTGGAAGAGCTGATGCGCAAGCATCAGCGCAGGGCGCCCGGAGCCGGTCAGAGGCGTATGGAAGCAGGTCAGGATTCCCGCTCAACCGACAGCATCCCCACACTCACGGAAATCGTCGATTTTTCACCATCTCTATTGACCCCGCAGCCTGACATCACTGCCTTGCTGGAGCATATCCTGGATTCGGCCCTGAAGGATGCGGGGGTCGATCTCGGTGAAGACGCGCGCGCAGCGCTGGTGCAATCGCTGCAAACCCATTTGTTTGGCCTCTGATTCACGTTACCGAGGGTACCGGCCTTTCGGGCGCTTACTTTCCGCCCCCAGAACCATCAATCAGCGGCGCTGCCCCCCGGTCAGCGTCACAGCCCTTTCAGCTATAATCGCGGATTTCCCAAATCCTATCGCGAAAATAACGTGGAACTCGAAAAGAGCTTCAACCCCAGCCCGATCGAAACCCGCTGGTACTCGCACTGGGAATCCTCGGGCTATTTCGGGCCAACGCCTGATGCTACCGCCACTGGAAGTTCCCCCTTCTGTATCATGCTGCCCCCGCCTAACGTCACTGGCACCCTGCACATGGGTCACGCTTTCCAGCATACGTTGATGGATGCCTTGATCCGGTATCACCGCATGTGCGGCGATAACACGCTCTGGCAGCCGGGTACGGATCATGCCGGCATCGCCACCCAGATCGTGGTGGAACGTCAACTGGATCAGCAGCAGATCGATCGGCACGACCTGGGGCGTGAAGAGTTCGTCCGGCGGGTATGGGAATGGAAAAACGAGTCCGGTTCCACTATCAGCCGCCAGATGAGGCGACTCGGCGCTTCCTGCGACTGGTCGCGCGAACGTTTCACCATGGACGCCGGCTTATCCAGGGCCGTTACGGAAGTTTTCGTACGACTTTATCGGGAAGGCCTCATTTACCGGGGCAAGCGGCTCGTAAACTGGGATCCGGTGCTTCAAACCGCGGTTTCCGATCTGGAAGTGATATCGGCCGAGGAAGAAGGCTCCCTCTGGCATATTCTTTATCCACTGGAACCTGACGGAAAAGCGGGTCACGACCAGGCTGCGCCGGAAGGACTGATCGTTGCGACCACCCGTCCCGAGACCATGCTCGGTGATATGGCTGTCGCCGTGCATCCGGAAGATCCTCGATACCGCCACCTGATCGGCCGTCATGTACGCCTTCCCCTGTGCGAACGCAGCATTCCGGTGATTGCCGACGCCTATGTGGATCCTGAATTTGGTACCGGCTGCGTCAAAATCACCCCTGCCCATGACTTCAATGACTACCAGATCGGACAGCGACACAAGCTCGTTCCACTCAATATTTTCACGCTGGATGGAAGAATCAATGATTTGGCGCCTCCCAAGTATCAGGGGCTGGACCGGTTCGAGGCACGCAAGCAAGTCATCGGCGATCTGAAAGAACAAGGGCTCCTGGTGGAGACCAGGCCGCACAAGCTGATGGTACCGCGCGGCGACCGCACCCAAACCGTGATTGAGCCGATGCTCACTGATCAATGGTATGTGGCAATGGAAAAGCTCGCTCACCAGGGACTGGAAGCGGTGGCAAGCAAGCAGGTGAAGTTCGTTCCGGAGAACTGGACACACGTATACAACCAGTGGCTCGAAAACATCCAGGACTGGTGTATTTCCCGTCAGTTATGGTGGGGCCATCGCATCCCCGCGTGGTATGACGAGGACAACAATATTTATGTCGCGCATAGCCGCGAGGAAGCGCAGCGCCTGGCGGGTGAGCGAGCGCTCGCACAGGATGATGATGTCCTCGATACCTGGTTTTCCTCCGCATTATGGCCTTTTTCCACGCTGGGTTGGCCCGAGGAAACGCCGGAGCTCGCGACTTTTCTGCCTACATCGGTTCTCATTACCGGTTTCGACATCATTTTCTTCTGGGTTGCCCGCATGGTAATGATGTCGCTGCATTTCACCGGCAAAGTGCCCTTCCGGGAAGTGTACATCACGGGCCTGATACGCGACGCGGAAGGGCATAAGATGAGCAAGTCAAAGGGCAACGTGCTGGATCCCCTCGATCTTATCGATGGGATCACGCTACCGGACCTGATTTCCAAACGCACCACCGGCCTGATGAATCCAAAGCAGGCTGAATCCATCGAAAAAGCAACAGGTAGGCAGTTCCCCGACGGCATCCCCGCATTTGGCGCCGATGCGCTGCGTTTCACTTTTGCCAGTCTTGCTTCACATGGACGCGACATCAAATTCGACATGCAACGCTGCGAAGGCTACCGCAATTTCTGCAACAAGCTGTGGAACGCCACGCGTTACGTGCTGATGAACTGCGAGGGTAAAGACACGGGGTCGACAGAATCGATGGCTTTGGAATACTCCGACGCCGATCGGTGGATCATCAGCCGTTTACAACTGACAGAAAGCGCGACTGCCCGGGCGTATGAAGACTATCGCTTCGACATGGCTGCGAAGGAAATTTACGAGTTCGTATGGGATGAATATTGCGACTGGTACCTGGAGTTTGCCAAAGTGCAGCTCAATGGCGGCAGTGACGCCGTGCAACGCGCCACCCGGCGCACGCTGACGCGCGTACTCGAAACAACGCTGCGACTGGCGCACCCCATCATCCCCTTCATCACTGAAGAGCTATGGCAGCACGTCGCGCCGCTGACCGGCAAGCGGGATGCCAGCATCATGCTGCAGCCATACCCGAAGGCAGATACCGCCAAAATCGATGAAGAAGCGGTTCGGCGAATTGCACTGCTCAAGGAAATGATCAACGCCTGCCGCGCGCTGCGCAGTGATATAAACCTGTCCCCTGCTTCAAAAATCCCTCTGCTTGCCACGGGAAAAGAGCAGGCTCTCGCTGTCTTTTCTCCGTATCTCATGGCGTTGTGCAGGCTCTCGGAGGTGCAAATCCTTCATGGGAGCCTGCCCCAGACCGAAGCCCCGGTCGCCATCGTTGGCGAATTCAGACTGATGCTGAAGATTGAAGTGGATGTGGCCGCGGAGCGTGATCGCCTGGCACGCGAGCTGGCACGCATCGATGCCGAAATCGCCAGGGCGGA
This sequence comes from uncultured Nitrosospira sp., assembly GCA_964466955.1. Lineage (GTDB taxonomy): Bacteria > Pseudomonadota > Gammaproteobacteria > Burkholderiales > Nitrosomonadaceae > Nitrosospira. The sequence continues at coordinate 32,705 of CAYXQR010000144.1, read as the reverse complement.
AACCAAGCTTGCCAATCAAAATTTCGTACAGCGCGCTCCAGGGCAGGTGGTGGAGCAGGAACAGAAACGGCTTGCCAGTTTCGGTGCAACCCGCGACAAACTGAAGGAGCAGCTGCAGAAACTGGGCTGAGGCGGCGGAAGCGTAAAAACTTCAGGAATGAGAACTCGTTGCGCTATAATCGTCACCTTTATCCGGGGCAGGCCCGTTTTTCGCAGCCTGCTCCGCAAGGATCGTTGAAGGGGAACAATCATAATCGTCTTGCTGGGCGGCCCGGGCGCAGGAAAAGGTACTCAGGCCAATTACATCAAGGAATATCTCGGCATCCCCCAGATTTCCACGGGGAACATGCTGCGCGCCGCAGTGAAGGACGGTTCCGAGCTCGGGATCATGGCCAGGAAAATCATGGAAGAGGGGGGCCTCATTCCGGATGATATCATCATCAGCCTGGTGAAAACGCGCATCGCGCAACCAGACTGCGGCAAAGGTTTCCTGTTTGACGGTTTTCCGCGCACCATCCCTCAGGCCGACGCCATGAAGGAGGCGGGAGTACCCATCCAGTTCGTCATCGAAATCGATGTGCCCGACGAAGAAATCATCAAGCGTCTGTCTGGACGGCGCATGCACCCGGCCTCCGGTCGTATCTATCACGTGATATTCAATCCCCCGAAAACGGACGAGAAGGACGATATAACGGGCGAGCCGCTGATGCAGCGTGACGATGACAAAGAGGAAACGATAAGGAAACGGCTGGAAATCTATCACGCCCAGACCAAACCATTGGTAGAATACTACGCCCGATGGTCAGCCAATGGCGGAAAGGGCGCTCCCAAGTACGTAAGAATTGATGGAACCGGATCGGTGGAAGCTGTCCGGGATGCCATTTTCGCGTCACTGAAATAAATTTCAGTCACACTCCTGGCGGGACTCAAGCGCTGGTATCCGCCGCTTTCACTCGCGAAGGGCAATGCCGCAGCGGCTCGAACTGCTATCCATGGCCGTGTGCTTTAATGACGCTAACCTGTGGAGCGCCATGGAAAGGGTTCGCCGGTAAATACCATTGAATTGGCAGAATTTAGTTAATCAGGGGAAAAAAATGGCAGCGAAAAATGCTTTTTATGCTCAGTCCGGCGGGGTGACCGCCGTCATCAATGCCTCTGCCGCGGGTGTGATCGAAACTGCCCGCAAGCAGACCGGCAAGATAGGTGAAATTTATGCCGGCCGCAATGGGATCATTGGCGCGCTGACCGAGGATCTGATCGATACCGGGAAGGACTCCAGCGAAGCGATCGGCGCATTGCGCCACACGCCGTCCGGCGCTTTCGGGTCGTGCCGCTACAAATTGAAAAGCCTGGAACAGAACCGCCGGGAGTACGAGCGGCTGATTGAAGTATTCAAGGCCCACGACATCGGCTATTTCTTTTACAACGGCGGCGGGGATTCGGCCGACACCTGCCTCAAGGTCTCGCAGCTTGCCGATACGCTGGGTTACCCCATCCAGGCCATCCACGTGCCGAAAACCGTGGACAACGATCTTCCCATTACGGATTGCTGCCCCGGTTTTGGTTCGGTGGCAAAGTACATCGCCGTGTCCACGCTCGAAGCCAGCTTTGATGTGGCCAGCATGTCGGCTACATCGACCAAGGTATTCGTCCTGGAGGTGATGGGGCGCCATGCGGGATGGATCGCCGCGGCAGGGGGCCTGGCATCCAGTCAGGATCGGGAAATTCCCATTGTCATCCTCTTCCCGGAAGTGAAGTTCGACAAGCAGAAGTTTCTCGCCAAGGTGGATGGTTGCGTCAGGAAGTTTGGCTACTGCTCGGTCGTGGTATCGGAAGGCGTGAAAGGAGATGACGGAAAGTTCCTTTCCGATCAGGGTGTGCGCGATGCCTTCGGACATGCCCAGCTTGGGGGGGTCGCTCCGGTGGTGGCAAATATCGTCAGAGATGGGCTGGGGCTGAAATACCACTGGGGAGTCGCAGACTACCTGCAGCGCGCAGCGCGGCATATCGCTTCCAGGACCGACGTCGAGCAGGCTTATGCAATGGGTCAGGCCGCGGTGGAGTTCGCCATGCAGGGGCACAACTCCGTCATGCCCACCATCGAACGTGTTTCCGAGAAGCCGTACAAGTGGCAAGTAGGCATGGCGAAGCTTTCCGACGTGGCCAACGTCGAAAAAATGATGCCCGGGAATTTCATCACCGAAGATGGTTTCGGCATCACCGACGAATGCAGGAATTATCTTGCTCCGCTTATTGAAGGTGAAGATTATCCTCCATACAAGAATGGCCTGCCGGATTACATACGGCTGAAAAATGTGCCGGTCGAAAGGAAACTGGGGGATTTCAAGATCTGAGTTTTCTCTCCCGGCGCCATAAAGGCGCATGGATCCTGTTTTTTACTTGCAATGCAATAGATACACCAATAGATACTTACTGGAGATTTAAATGGGTACTGCTTTAATCATCGCAATCGGTTGCGCGATGGCTGCGCTGGTGTACGGCGCGGTTTCAATAAAATGGATAGTCGCGTTGCCTACAGGCAACGAGCGCATGCGCGACATCGCCACGGCGATTCAGCAAGGGGCTTCAGCCTATCTCAATCGCCAATACACCACCATCAGCATTGTTGGCGCCATCCTGCTGATCGCCATCTTCCTGGCCTTGGGCTGGCAGACCGCTGTCGGTTTTGCGCTGGGGGCCTTCCTGTCCGGCCTGACGGGCTACATTGGCATGAACGTGTCGGTACGGGCAAATGTACGAACTGCGGAAGCGGCACGACATGGACTCAACGCTGCACTGGATGTCGCCTTCAGGGGTGGCGCGATCACCGGCATGCTGGTGGTGGGCTTGGGCCTGCTGGGGGTGGCAGGCTACTACGCCATTCTGATCGGAACGGGCGCGAGCGAATCCGACGCTACCCATGCCCTGGTAGGGGTGGCCTTCGGCAGTTCGCTCATCTCCATTTTTGCCCGTCTGGGCGGCGGCATTTTTACCAAGGGCGCGGATGTAGGCGCCGACCTGGTAGGCAAGGTAGAGGCTGGCATCCCCGAGGATGATCCGCGCAACCCTGCCGTTATCGCCGATAACGTGGGTGACAACGTGGGCGACTGCGCCGGAATGGCTGCGGACCTGTTTGAAACTTATGTCGTCACGATCATCGCGACCATGCTGCTGGGCGGTCTTCTTATTACCGAAGGCGGCACGAATGTTGTTCTGTATCCCTTGGTGCTCGGGGGAGTTTCCATTATCGCATCCATCGTCGGCTGCTACTTTGTGAAGGCCCGCGAAGGCGGCAAGATCATGAACGCGCTCTACCGCGGCCTGGCGGTCGCGGGAGGGCTGGCTGCGGTCGCCTACTATCCCATTACGGTCATCATGCTGGGCGATGGCGTAACCATCGACGGCAAACTGGTGACATCGATCAGTCTTTATCTGTCGAGCCTGGTGGGCCTGGCGCTGACTGCGGCGATGGTATGGATAACCGAGTACTATACCTCCACCGAATACAAGCCGGTGCAGCACATTGCTGAGGCGTCCAGCACCGGCCATGGCACCAACGTGATCGCGGGACTTGGCGTTTCCATGAAGGCCACCACTGCCCCTGTGATTGTCGTTTGCCTCTCCATCTGGTGCACGTTCGAACTTGCGGGATTGTACGGCATTGCCATCGCCGCCACTTCAATGCTTTCCATGGCGGGAATTATCGTTGCCCTTGATGCCTATGGGCCGATTACAGACAACGCTGGCGGGATTGCGGAAATGGCCGGCTTGCCCCCCGAAGTGCGCAATATCACCGATCCGCTGGATGCGGTGGGCAACACGACCAAGGCGGTAACCAAGGGGTACGCGATTGGTTCAGCCGGTCTTGCCGCGCTTGTTCTCTTCGCGGACTACACTCACGCCCTCACGGCAGCCGGCAAATCCGTCAGCTTCGATTTATCCGACCACATGGTCATCATCGGGCTGTTCCTGGGTGGCATGGTGCCTTACCTTTTCAGCGCCATGGCGATGGAAGCAGTCGGCCGCGCCGCGGGTTCGGTCGTGGTGGAAGTGCGCCGTCAGTTCAAGGAAATCCCCGGAATCATGGAAGGAACTGGCAAGCCTGACTATTCCCGCGCTGTGGATATGGTGACGCGGGCGGCCATCAAGGAAATGATCATCCCTTCCCTGCTTCCAGTGGCAGTCCCGCTGATCGTCGGCCTCATGCTCGGCCCGGTCGCGCTGGGCGGAGTTCTGATCGGCGCCATCATCACCGGCATTTTCGTCGCGATCTCGATGACCGCCGGTGGCGGGGCCTGGGACAACGCCAAGAAATACATCGAGGATGGCCATTTTGGCGGAAAGGGATCGGAAGCGCATAAGGCGGCCGTCACGGGCGACACGGTAGGCGACCCCTACAAGGACACTGCGGGCCCGGCGGTCAACCCGCTCATCAAGATCATGAACATTGTGGCATTGCTGATCGTGCCGTTGATCTAGACAAGACTTGTTTCAGTAAAACGAGGCACGCCTGAATAGTCCGGTATGCCTCGTTTTTTTGATCGCATGGAAAATGATTGTTGCACAGCCATTCCTGTACGACTGCCGTTGAAGGTCTTCTTATGAACAATAGAATCAGCCTCACTCTGGAGGATGCCAAAATCATCGCTGCCGCCTCGGAGGCAGAGGCGAAACGCAACGAGTGGCCCGTCGTCATTGCGATAATGGACGATGGCGGTCATCTTTTGCACCTGCTGCGCCTCGACAACACCCAGTTCGGCAGCATTGATGTCGCTATCCAGAAAGCGCGGGCTGCCATCGCGTTTCGCCGCCCGACCAGAATATGGGAAGAGCATGTCGCCGATGGCCGGATTCGTTATCTTGGCCTGCCTGGCACTCTGCCGATCGAAGGTGGTTTGCCGATCATTGCGGAGGGCGAATTCATCGGCGCCATAGGGGTAAGTGGTGTGCGGTCCCATGAGGATGCACAGATTGCCCAGGCAGGACTGGATGCATTGCCGATACCTTCCAGATAGTTCTCGACCGTGTGGAGATCTGGCACGGCTTCGAGCGACATCCGCATATAACCAGACATCTCTCTGCCGCTACGAACCCGGAGCTTAGCTCCGGGGGCGACAAAAGTGCAGTATCCGCATCGCCGAGCTTTCCTTTTCTTCTCAACCACCCAGTTCCGGGTTGAGTTAAGATAGGATATAGCATCGGATTATCCTACTTCTATGAATTCGCCGGAACTTCAACAAAAAGCTTTTCTGCTCATGCTGTTTGCCGTCTCGCTGGCATTCATATGGATACTGCTGCCCTTTTATGGGGCGGTATTCTGGGGTTCCGTCCTCGCGATCATATTTACCCCTGTTTACCGCAAACTGCTGGCTTTCACGAAGCAGCGGTCGAATCTCGCCGCATTGATTACCCTGTTGCTCTGCCTGATCATCGTGATCCTGCCAGTGATCATCATGAGCACTTCCCTGCTCCAGGAAGGCCTTCTTGTTTATCAGAAAATACGCTCGGGCGAGCTGAATTTCGGCGCCTACTTCAATCAGGCTGTGAATGCATTGCCGCCATGGATGACCGCAATGCTGGACGAGTCGGGGATCACGAACATATCCGAGCTGCAGGACATGCTGTCCACCGGCATATTACAGGGCAGCCAGTTTCTGGCCATGCACGCGCTCGGCATCGGCCAGAATGCGTTTGAGTTCCTCATCAGTTTCGCCATCATGCTCTACCTGCTGTTCTTCCTGCTGCGCGATGGCGCAATGCTGACAGCAAAAATCAAGCAGGCCATCCCTCTCAGCATGGAACAGAAGCGGCTTCTGTTCAGCAAATTCACCACGGTCATACGGGCGACAGTCAAGGGGAATGTCGCCGTTGCGGCTACCCAGGGAGCGCTGGGCGGAGCCATGTTCTACTTTCTCGGCATACAGGGTGCGCTGCTGTGGGGATTTGTCATGGCTTTCCTGTCACTGTTACCCGCAGTGGGGGCGGGAATGATCTGGGCGCCTGTGGCAACCTATTTCCTGCTCACCGGCGCCGTTCGGGATGGAGTTATTCTGATTGCCTTCGGTGTCCTCGTGATTGGATTGGTGGATAACCTTTTGCGACCCGTGCTCGTCGGACGGGATACAAAAATGCCGGACTACGTCATACTGATCTCGACACTGGGCGGTCTGGTTCTTTTCGGACTCAACGGCTTTGTCATCGGCCCGGTTATCGCTGCAATGTTCATTGCCGCCTGGGATCTTTTTTCCTCATCAAGGGAAGCATCCTGAGGACAGGCACTTCAGGCACAGGTTCGGACGCGATTGCCCAACGCACGCTGCGTTCCTTCTCCTTTCTCCTTTTAAAGCGCACTCACAAATTTCAACCGTGTCATCGCCTGGGAAATCTCATTCGGAGCCGAAGTGCCCAGGCGAAGAAACGCGCGCCCAGCAGCCATCGCGCCATCACTGCAAGTTTGGCATCGAAAGGGAGAGCATGCCTTATCGAGGGCCTGGATGTCGTGACCGCATTCAGCACGGCCTGTGCGATTATATGCGGACCCGGGGAGCGAGGTTCGGCCGCTAACAGGTTACGGACACCTTGCAGAAGCTTTTCGTACGCGAGAGGGTGCTCGACCGTTTCCAGCGCCCTCAGCTGACCGGGGACAAACTCCGTCTTTATCAGGCCCGGTGCAACCATGACGACCTTGATTCCAAATTCCATCACTTCGCCCCGCACTGCATCGGTCAGCGCTTCAATCGCATATTTCGAGGCCGAGTACCAGCCGAAACCAGGCGCAGATATCCTGCTCAATATGGATACGATATTGACGATACATCCTGAACGCTGCTTGCGCATGTGCGGAAGTACTGCCTGCATGAGCCGCGCGTAGCCGAACAGGTTGACTTCAAGCTGTCGACGGGCTGCCTCCATTGGAACACACTCGACCGCTCCGGGTTGACAGATCGCGGCATTATTCACCAATACATCGATTCGCCCCCTGCTTGCTATGATATGGTGCACGGCTCCAGAAACTGCTTTCTCATCCGTTACGTCCAGTTGAATGGGCTCGATCGTATCGGAACGTATTTCCTCCAGCCGATACATCCGCCGTGCCGCCGCGAAAACATAAAATCCATTCCTGGCAAGCAGTTGAGCTGTCGCCCTTCCAATGCCACTGGAAGCGCCCGTAACCAATGCAATCTGCTGAGTCATTTCTTCTCCTTTAACGATTTTTCTTTGTGATTGCCATATGCCTGTTTTTTTATAGATAATGAAAGCCCATTCTGACAAGTGGTTTATATCTACCTATCCCAAGCAGGAGGGAACATGAAGACTACTTTGATTACCGGCGCCAACAGAGGGATCGGACTGGAATTCTGCCGCCAGTATGCCGCCGCGGGATGGCGTGTTCTCGGCTGTGCCCGAGATCCCGAAAAATCCGATGCGCTCAGCGCACTTGCGGACCGCTACCCGGGGCAGGTGCAGGTTCACGCACTCGATGTGGCTCATCACGACGGCATCGAGCAACTGGCACGAACCGTGGAAGGCGAATCGATCGACCTGCTGATCAACAACGCCGGCGTTTACCTGGATTCCCATATTGGCGGATTCGCCAATATGGATTACGAGGCATGGATGCGTACGCTCCTTATCAATACCATGGCCCCGTTGAAGATGTCCCAGGCCTTTGCCGAACAGATTGTCCGCAGCGAGGGAAAAACGATTATCACCATCGGCAGCAAGATGGGCAGTATCGCAGACAACAGCGAAGGCGGAAGTTATATGTACCGGTCCAGCAAGACAGCGGTAAACATGGTCATCAAAACACTTGCCATCGAACTAAAAGCCAAGGGAGTCATTGCCGCAATATTGCATCCCGGCTGGGTCAGGACCGAAATGGGCGGGCCGAATGCGCTCATTTCAACAACGCAAAGCGTATCCGGAATGAGGCAGGTCATCAGTCGGCTGAGCCTTGCGGATTCAGGCAGATTTTTTGCCTACGACGGCAAATCCGTCCCTTGGTAAACCGGCTTTCCCCATACCCACCCTGGCCGACGGGTTCTACCGCCAGAGGATAACAGACGATGCGCCCTTTCAGAACGTGACGCAGCAACGCCGATGAAGGTTTGATCACATTTATTCGACGATGACCGCCGTTCCGCTGGCTGAAACCATCAGCATGCCATTCTCCTTGCCCATGACTTCGTAGTCGATATCGATACCGACGATGGCATTGGCACCCAGATCCTGACCACGCTCCCGGAGTTCCTCCAGCGCAATGTCGCGGGCACGCTGCAATTCCTTTTCATAAGTTCCGGAGCGTCCCCCGACCAGGTCGCGAATACCGGCAAAGAGATCCTTGAACAGGTTAGCGCCAAGAATGGCTTCGCCGGCAACAACACCACAGTACCGTGTGATGCGTTTTCCATCAATGCTCGGGGTGGTGGTCAATAGCATGATTTCCTCACTCTCTCTGATCCGTCATAAAATACAGAATCCGGTTTTCCCGGCCGCACATACATTTGCTGCCCCCTCATGCTGCGGACTTTGGCCTCTTGCGCAGCCTCCTCAACGGGCGCTTTCCCGGCATTCCTTCACGTGATTTGGGTTTTTCCGCCGCCACCGCCTCCTTGCGGCGATGCCGGTCGGATGACGCAGCGCGATTCACCGGTGTGAGCGCGATCTCGAGTTCGTTGATTTCGTCCCATTCCGCCTCTGTCCGCTGCCTTTCAGGAATGCCGAGCAACTCCTGGAGACGCTGGCGAGAGGAAACCTCCTGTTGTTTTTCCATGATATTTTAGTGGGCCGCTTTGCTGATAATTATTATCATTTATAATATCGTCCTCGATCCCGCCATTATCCGGAGAAAACGAAAAATGTTGAATGACTTTTTCAAACGCTATCTTACCGCATTGCTATGTTGTGTCATGCTGTTTGGCACGGGCATGGTCCATGCGGAACAGGTCGTGGTCTATTCCGCGCGCATCGAGCAACTCATCAAGCCAATGTTCGATGCCTTTACCAAAGAAACCGGTATCCCTGTCAAGTTCGTCACTGACAAGGAAGGTCCTTTGCTCGCCCGGCTTAAGGCGGAGGGAAAAAATACCCCGGCGGACATGCTGATCACATCGGATGCGGGCAATCTATGGGAGGCTGCGCGGGAAGGACTGCTGAGGCCAGTTGAGTCAGATACACTCGAAACCAACGTTCCCGCTCATCTGCGCGATCCCGGAAACCAGTGGTACGGATTATCCATACGCGCCCGCACCATTTTTTACAACACGAGAAAAGTCAAGCCGTCCGATCTTTCAACCTATGAAGCGCTGGCCGATCCCAAATGGAAAGACCGCCTGTGTTTACGCACATCGAAGAAAGTATACAACCAGTCGCTGGTTGCGATGATGATTGCCGAGCACGGCGAGCCCAAAACCGAGCGGATCGTGAAGGGCTGGGTGGCCAACCTGGCAACCGATCCGTTATCCGATGACACCAAAGCCATGGAATACGTGGCGGCGGGACGATGCGATGTGACCATAGGCAACACCTACTATTATGGCCGCCTGATGGAAAAGAACCCTTTGCTGCCGTTAGGCATTTTCTGGCCCAACCAGGAATCCAGCGGCGTACATGTCAACATTTCCGGCGCAGGTATAACAAAGTATGCACACCACCCGGAAGCGGCCCTCAAGCTGCTTGAGTTCCTGTCATCGCCGAAAGCGCAAAACCTCTTTGCCGATGTGAACATGGAATATCCGGTCAATCCCGGGGTGAAGCCTGATCCTGCAGTCGCCGCCTGGGGCGACTTCAAACAGAATACGATCAATGTGAACAAAGCCGGTGAACTGCAGGCCGCTGCGGTGAAACTGATGGACCGGGCAGGCTATCGATAAGGTATGCGGAATTTGAAAGGGGAAGCGGGTTATACGCCGGGAGCAGGCGAGAGCGGAGAATACAGATTGCCGCACTTCTCTCCTTTTCGCGCTGCATGGGGCTGGCGCCTGATTCCCTTGATTGTGGCTGCGCTGGTCCTGGTGCCCGTCGGGACCGTGGTTTCCTTTTTTTTTACTCCAGCCGATGATGTCTGGCGGCACCTGGTCGAAACGACTCTCGTTGATCTGCTGGTCAACACTTTCTGGCTCGTCCTGGGAGTGGCCTCGGGGACGGCACTGCTGGGAGTCAGTCTCGCATGGTTCACCGCAGTATGTGAATTTCCCGGCCGCGGATTCCTTTCCTGGGCGCTGCTGCTGCCGTTTGCCATTCCCGCCTATGTTACCGCCTTCGTGATGCTGGGCCTGTTTGACTATATCGGACCCGTGCAGACTGCGTTGCGTGCCTGGTCGGGATCAGATCTCGTCTGGTTTCCGAATGTGCGCGGCAGATGGGGCGTCATCCTCGTCATGGTCCTCGCGTTCTATCCATACGTATATCTGCTGGCCCGCAATGCCTTTCTCACGCAAGGGAAGCGCTCGCTGGAAGCCGCGCAATCGCTGGGTTTCAATCGCGTCGAAGGATTCTTCAAACTGGCTCTGCCCATGGCGCGCCCGTGGATCGCCGGGGGCTTGATGCTTGCGCTGATGGAAACACTCGCAGACTTCGGCACGGTAGCCGTTTTCAATTACGACACCTTTACGACCGCCATTTACAAAGCCTGGTTCGCCATGTTTTCCCTGTCCGCTGCCTCGCAGCTTGCGTCCCTGCTCATTGTCATCATCTTCGCCCTGATCATTATCGAACAGCAGCTTCGCTCGCGCATTCGTTACGCCGAAGCCCGCCAGAGCGCCCCGGCGGAACGCATCCTGCTGAAGGGCTGGCAGGCGTGGTCTGTTGCCGGCTTTGCCACGCTTACCCTGTTTTTCGCGTTTCTGCTACCGGTCGCTCAGCTGTTCTTCTGGGCCTCGCATGTGTTTTCCCAGGATTTTGACGAACGTTATCTGGAATTTCTCTGGCACTCGCTCTTGCTGTCCGGTTTAGCTGTCCTGCTCACCTGCTCAGTGGCCCTACTTCTCGCCTATGCTGCACGGCATCAGCCCGATGCAGCCACACGCGCCGCCGTGCGTATCTCGACAATCGGCTACGCGTTGCCAGGAACCGTTCTGGCGGTAGGTATCTTCATCCCGGTAACCTGGCTGGATAACCTGCTGGGGAATCTTGCCTTCCGGATATTTCATATCGACGGTGGATTGCTTCTTCAAGGCACGCTTCTTACCATGCTGGCGGCCTACATGACCCGGTTTCTCGCCGTGGGCCACAGCCCCATAGACAGCGCCATGCAGCGTATCACCGGCAATATCGATGAGGCGGCCATGGGGCTCGGCGTGAGCGGCTGGGCAGCGCTGCACCGGATATACTTGCCGATGCTCAAGGGAGGGCTATTCACCGCTGCCACGCTGGTGTTCGTCGATGTCATGAAAGAGATGCCGATCACGCTGATGACCCGTCCTTTCGGCTGGGATACGCTGGCAGTCAGAATTTTTGAACTGACGACAGAAGGCCAGTGGGAACAGGCTGCGCTGCCTGCAATGACGCTGATCCTTGCTGGTCTGCTCCCGATGATGTTTTTCATGCGCCAGACCGAAGGATGACCGCAACCTTCAGCGATGCGCTGCTCGAACTCAAGCATGTTCACCATGCCTATGGCAGGCAGATCGTCGTGAACGACCTGTCGCTCGCACTGCAAAAGGGCACGATCGGCTGCCTCCTGGGTCCAAGCGGCTGCGGCAAGACGACCATATTGCGGTGTATCGCGGGGTTCGAGCCGGTTTGGGGAGGAGAAATCATGCTCAAGGGCGCAGTCATCAGCAAAGCCGGGTTCTGTATGCCGCCGGAACAGCGGCATATCGGAATGGTATTTCAGGATTATGCGCTCTTCCCTCATTTGTCGGTCAGGGACAATGTCGGCTTCGGCCTGCGCCGCATGGGGCGGCCGGGACGGGAAGCGCGGATTGTCGAAGTCCTCCAAATGGTGGGACTGGCGGAGGTGGCGCGAAAACACCCACACCAACTATCTGGAGGGCAGCAGCAGCGCGTAGCCTTGGCTCGCGCGCTCGCGCCAAAGCCCGACCTCCTGCTGATGGATGAACCTTTCTCCAACCTCGACGTGACCTTGCGGGGGCGCTTAAGCCGGGAGGTACGCGATATTCTCAAAAGCCAGAATGCCACCGCCATTCTGGTTACCCACGATCAGGATGAGGCTTTTGCCGTCGCGGATGAAATCGGCGTCATGCATCAGGGGGAAATCCAGCAATGGGACTCGGCCTATAACCTTTATCACCGGCCTGCCAATCGCTTCGTCGCCAACTTCATCGGGCAGGGCGTTTTTCTTCCTGGAACGATGCTGGATTCTCACCATGTGGAAATCGAGCTCGGCACGCTGTCAGGCGATATTCCCCATCGATGCACGCAGGACTGCCAGCTATGCCGGCGGGGAAATCCCGTGGATGTGCTGCTGCGGCCGGATGACATCGTGCATGATGACAGCAGCCCGCTCCAGGCGGAAGTCATGCACAAAGCCTTCCGCGGCGCGGATATTCTGTATACATTGCGTCTGCCGGGCGGCAGCACCGCGCTGTCCTTGGTGCCGAGCCACCACAACCATGCCATCGGTGAAAGAATAGGCATCCGGCTCGAAACGGATCACGTCGTGGCATTCAACAAAGCCGGGACATAGCCACCGTCCCGCTCTCCACCCGCGCAGAATCCGAAGTTTTTACGGCGAAACGAGGTAACCGGCCGATAATCCCCGGCTTCCCCCCAGTACTTCGGGGGAATGCGAAAGCTACCTACCACAGTGAGGGCAAGAACCTGTCACAATCCCGACGATTTCGAATTCCGCTCCGCGCGAATTTCTTCCGCCAGCTGCATGACTGACATGGCGTAATTCGCGCTGCGGTTGTAGCGCGTGATGACATAAAAATTCGTGAACCCCAGCCAGTACTCCTTTCCTCCTGCATTCTCCAGTTCGATCAGCACGGCCTCCCGGTTTGCAGGCGCATCCCCTTGCGGCACGATACCCCATTGCCTGATATCGGCCACGGTATGGACAGGTGGAGTCCCGACATAAAGCGCGTCACGATAGCTTTCACCATTCACCACGGCTGGCATGGCGATCGATTGCTCCGCTTCCCAGCCATATCCTTTCAGGTAATTCGCCACGCTACCGATCGCATCGACTGCGCTGCCGGACAGGTCCACTTTTCCGTCTTTGTCGAAATCCACCGCGTAGCGGCGGTAGCTGCTGGGCATGAACTGGGGAATCCCGATTGCACCTGCGTAAGACCCTTTTATGTTGCGTATATCCGCGTTCTGTTCGCGTCCAAGCAGCAGATAGTGTTCCAGTTCCTCACGAAAGAAGGGTGCCCGCTTCGGATAACCGAAAGCAAGCGTGGTGAGCGCGTCGAGTACCCGATGTTTTCCGCTCTGCACTCCGTAATTGGTTTCTACGCCGATCACCGCCGTGATGATTTCCTCTGGAACGCCGAACTCCTTCCTTGCGCGCTCAAGTGTCGAAGCATGGCTGTTCCAGAAGATCACGCCGTCCTTCACGCGCTGAGGATTGACCAGCATGGGACGAAATTCATGCCAGGGTTTGGAGGTGGCCGGCCGCGAGATGGCAGCGATGATCGCCGGCTGAAACCGGGCGATACGGAATGTATCCTCGAGCTTCGCGCGAGCGAAGCCATGCCGCTCTACCATCTCTCCAATGAAAGTATCGATTTCAGGGCGCAACTGCGTCCCGGAAGGAGCAACAGCAGCCATTGCGCAGCCCGCAAGCGCAAGAAACCCGGAAGCATACATCGGCAATTTCATCATTCCTCCTGTTTAATACTGTGTACTGTGACTATCGATATTCCCCTTGCCCCTTCAGGCTGGCTTCCGTCCACATGAAATCTTCATTCTCGATCAACATTGCGATCCAGCAGATAAACATTTCAATTCCGCCATCACGGCCTTGATCGCCGTTGCCCGGACCCAGCGACACGATGCATCATGCCCTTCTGGATATGTGGATATATGTTTTCCGGGGAATGGCGCGGATCCCATTTTTCTCGCTCGTCCCCGCCTACCCCGAGCATTGCCTGTACAGCATGATATTCCCGGCGTACCGGGCCTTCCCTCCTACCCGCCTCCAGTAAACTCTTCGGTTCGCTCAGTCCCCATCGCCCCACTCACGCCATCCCTTGAGTAACGGAAAATACAGTCCCCGCCTGACGGACCAGCCATCCATCGCGCGCGTGAGCGCGGCATAGCGGTCGAGCTGTCCCCGATAGCGCTCCTGCTCGCGATCGAGGAATTCATCCATATTCGACCCCTCGTGGCTGCTCGTCTTGTAATCCACCACCCAGCGCTGGCCGCTTCCGTCGCGAAAGGTGCGATCAATCGCAATATCAAGGTATCCCCCTTCAACAAGGGCGGTCAAGCGCAGCTCGCTGCGGGCATCCTGCTGCGGCCCCAGCAGCCATTGCCCCCGTGGATCGCTCACCGCGTGATCGAGTGCAGTCGCGACTCGCTTGACAGCGGCATCGATACCGTCCCCGTCATCGGTTATCCCGCAGGCAACCAGTTGCCGCCTGAAAGTATCGTGTAAAAACCGGACTCTCGCTACGTCCCAGCCTGCCAGCCCATCGTCGGCAATCCGCTGCAGCCAGCCGTGAACCACGTTTCCAACCAGGCGCGCAACTTCACCTGCCCATGAAAATTCTATGGCTCCATGATCTGGCCTGGGCGCGGACAGAGTATTCCAGCGAATCGCAGGCGGAGCTGGCGGCATCATCCAATCCGAGGCAAGACGTCGCAATGACTGATCGATTTCACTGGAGCCCCTCTCCTCTACCGCGCTGTCATCAGCGCGTGCGACCCCCGTCAAAGAAAGGGCCTGAGCAGCCGATTCAGCGTATACCGATTCTACCAGTGGCCAGAGGCAGCGGAGCAATGTCTTGTCCGGGGGAGGCTTCAGTTCGATTTCACCTTCCTTCTCGGTCACTCGAACACTGCCCAGCAAATGAAGCTGCTTTTTCGCTCGGGTAGCAGCAACGTAAAGCAGCCGAGCGCTTTCCAGCCGCTCTTTCTCCGCATCGAGTTTTTCCAGCCAGCTGTAGATGAGATCATCGTTCCCGCCCGTTTCCTGAATGGGCGCAAGCAGCAGGTCAGCACCGTCGCCAAAGCCTGCTCCCTGCCGTAAACGTTCCATCCACATGAACAGCTTCTTCTCGTTTCGGCGAGGAGTCCGGCCCAGGCCAGGCACAATCACGCAGTCGAACTCCAGTCCCTTCGCTTTGTGAATCGTCATGATCTGGATAGTGTCATCCGCGGCGACGTCAGGCAGGGCGAAGAGTTGGTCAAGGTTTTTTTCCAGCGCAGCGAGGCTAAAAACATTCCCTTCGCCCTCCTGTTCCTCAAGATAGTCAAGGTAAGCGAGAGCATCGGCAAAATCGGTCCTGTCGCTGATGCAAGCCGGCCCCCCCAGCGCCTGCCAGGCAGCTTCCACCTGTGCCCGGAGGGATTGGCGGCAACGGTTTGCTATGCACTGCTGCAATACCGGACGCACGCGCAGCAAGCGGGTTCGTCCATCTGCCGAAATCCGTGTCAGGCGCGCCTCGTCATTGATCCATTCCCACACGGTCGGATGATCCGGTTGAACGGAACTTCCGCTCCCGCCGTTCGCGGCATCGACAGCCGTCGCTGTTCCCTCGTTTTGCGCGCTGGATGCAGCGTATGGATCAGAAAGGGCGTGCATGTCCATGAGCGTGAGACCACACCAGGGCGCACGCAATAGCGCAAGCCATGCGATACGATCTGCCGGATGCGCCAGTGCCCGTGTCAACGCCAGCAAATCCTGCACAACGGGACGATGTCCCAATCCTTCAATGTCGATTGCACGAAAGCGGAGATCAGCTTCCTTCAGGCGGGGCACGATTTCATGCAGGTGGCTGCGATTGCGTACAAGAATTGCTGTTGTCGAGAGAGCACTGTTTTGTTGCGCCTCCAGCGCGACTGCGACGACTTTATTCGCCTCCCCCGCATGATCGTTATGAAAAAAGGGGTGAATGCTGACAGCCGGGCCGGGAAGAGGATTGCGTATTGAAGAGGATTTCGCATAGGGTACTGCGCCTTCTGAAATATTCTCACGCTCCGGCATTACTTGCGCGAATGTGGCATTCACCCAGTCAACGATACCGCGTTGCGAGCGGAAATTGGCGGAAAGGGAAATCGGCTGCAATGCAATATCGCCAATTCCGGCGGAGCGTGCGCGCAGAAATAATCCCACCTCCGCCTCGCGGAAACGATAGATCGATTGCATCGGATCACCTACCGCGAAAATGGTCCGCCCATCCCCCGGTTCCCATCCGGCGATGAGCCTGGACACCAGCTCATACTGGCTGATCGATGTATCCTGAAACTCGTCTATGAGCAAGTGTCGAATGCGATAGTCGAGCGCAAGGGCCAGATCAGTGGGCGCTTCGGGTTCGCCGAGGGCGCGCAGGGCTCCTTGCGCCACTTCGGTGAAATCCATCTTCCCATGTGACTGGAATACAAGCTTCAACTGTGCAACCGCGCGCGGCAGCAAACGGATGATCGCCTCCAGCACCTCCCATTGCCGGTCGCTGTATGTCGGAGGAGGCAGCAAACGCAAGTCATTCAATGCCTGCCAAAGCGAGCCGTCGTCATGTTCGTCCAATAGCGACACCAGCTCCCGCGCTCTGCCCTTCCAGGGTTTAGCGAAGTGCTTCCGGGCTTTTGGCTCCGGAGGAAAACCCTCTTTTACAGTATGGCGCGCACGCCACCCCTCCCGGGTAAGCAGGAGATCGGCGATCGCACGCCAGCAAGCGACCCCAGTCTCTCCACCGGTTGGCAAACTGTCGAGTCCGGCGAGTTGCCGGTAATCAACCGTGGATGAATCATGACTGGTCGCCGCCAGGTTGACCGCAGCATATCGTACGAGCGCCAGAAGCTCATCCCGAAGCGAAACCGGATACAGATCATGTACCCGTCGCACCGCTTCACCGCGAAGGTCGCTCAAAGCGGATTCCAGTTCATCGCGATCCTTTCCGTGCACATGGCGCAGCCAGTGATCGCGCCGCGCCAGCATGCCGACGAGCAGTATTTCGATACGGGCCGCATCATTATCGAGATGCTCCAGCAGGCACGCGATATCCAGAGCCGTCTCATCCTCGCCTTCCACCAGTCTGATGGTGGCACGAGCGGCCTCGAGATAGAGGCCGGATGCATCCTCCACTGTTTTCGCCTGCAGACCGAACCCGGACAGCACGGGCATCTGCCGGGTGAGCGACGCGCATAGGGAATCAAATGTCTGAATACGCAGGCGAATGGGGTTATCGGTTATCTGCCAGCCAGCACATGCAGCCTGGCGCAGAGCACCCTCCGCCAGCTCACGCATGATGCGCTCATGCCCGGTTTCTGCGGCGGCAGCGGGATCCCGCCGGTTGGTGGCCGCTGCCAGCGCCGCCATCACGCGTTCACGCATTTCCGCCGCGGCCTTGCGAGTGAACGTGATGGCAACGATTTCTTCCGGGTCGTCGACCGTTGCGAGCAGCTTGAGATAGCGCTGGATGAGAAGCCCTGTCTTGCCTGAGCCTGCCGGCGCCTGAACAATGAACGAGCGGGTGGAATCGAGCGCAAGGCTGCGCTCGATGGCATCGGGCGCGGAATCCGGAGGCAACGTCGTCCTGCTCAATCCATGTCCTCCTCATCGCCATTCCGCTTCCCTGCCACCCGTTCATCGATACGACACAAAAGGCGTATTTCGCAATGCCGACAGGTATGCGACCGGTTCTTTGGATCGATTGCCGCGTGCCCGCCTGTAAAATCCTCCGCAAGCCTGACCAGGATGCTCCGCCAGTCAGCAAGCAAGGCGTTCCACGACTCATGATGTCTGCCCTGAGGTGATTCGGAAAATGCCTTCACACAAGGAAACAGGTCATCCTCCCGTGCCAGCGCAGTAAAATGCATGTTCCCCGGCCTGATCTGGGCGAACGCGACTGCCGCGGCGTCCGGCTCCGAAGTGACGAGATACAGGGGAAGCTGCGGTTCATCCGGGCGATCGCCCAGCATAGCGCCCGGAGATGGCGCATGGATCTTGTAATCGATGATGATCTTCCGTCCGTCGTCGAGCTCATCCACGCGATCAAGCCGCGTGGTCAACGCCAGCCCGCCTATCTCTATACTGCGCTTTTCTTCCACGGCCACAACCGTGAAGTCGCGACGCTTCCTCTCCTCGTCCAGCCAATCCCTTGCAAGACGCATGAGGCGCCGCTGCTCAATTGCTGCAAAGCGCCCCGAGAGCGTCGCCGGGCGGTCCTTGCGTATCTGCGCAATGGCGCTTTCTGCCGCCTGCATGAGCACCGCTTCCAGATCTGCATCCGTAACTTCATCCAGCGCCTGCCGGCTTCCGAGCTGGCTCCATACCCCCGCAAGCAGATGATGCACCAGAATGCCGCGCTCCCGTGCATCCAGGCCGGTGCTCGGCGCTTGTATCGCTTCCGCCCCCAGACGATGCGCTGCTGACGCCCTAAACGGGCAGGCCGCCTGATCCTTGATCACCCCCAGCCCCCCTGCGACGATAATCGGCCCCGCTCCCGATCTGATGGCAGGCGTACTGTCGTCCTGTAATGATTCGAGCCTGGACGACTGATGGATCACATCGCGGTACATAGCATAATCGGGCAATGCAAGCTCACCCTGGACAATATCCCCGATCAGGGAAGAGGGTGCAAGCTCACCCGTATCATCGCTGCCGGTCCGGCGCGGATGGCTCAAAATCACTTCATCCGCCGCCGAGAACCACGCTGCCGTGAGCTCACGCGCGAGTTTCAGCGAAGCGGCTGCCGAGCCTTGGGGCAACTCCGTCGACCGTTGCAACTCCATCGGCAGTAACGGATTGGGCCGCGGCTGCAATGGCCATGATTCTCCGGACAAACCGGTCACCCACAAATGATCGAAAGTGAGGCCCGCCGCTTCCAGTACTCCCAGTATCTGGATGGGAACATCGGCTGTTTCGGGCTGGAACAGGATCTCGGATGTCATTTGGCGCAGGCGCGACAATGCTTTGCGGTAAGTGATTCGGTTAGTGACAGCATCAAGGGCAGCAAAATCTGCCAAGACCTCCTGCCATTTTTTCAAGGCCTGATATTCGGAAGAATCCAGTTTTCGTTCGCCTGGAAAGCCCATGAGCTGCAGGGCCTCGGAAATCATCCTGGCCAGGATCGAGGGAGCGCAGGAACCGGGCATTCTCGTCCTGCCGAATTCAGCATATGCGGATAATGCCTGCAGCAGGATGGCACAGCCTGTGGCGTCCCTCCGTTCGATCAGGACAAGCAGCTGCTGTAGCGCCAATGACGGCTCAGTACGCTTGCGCAGGCGCGCGTCCAGCCGGGCACGAGCCAGCATTTCGGTTTCTCCGCCATGCAGAAATGGCGACCGGATCAGGCGGCTGACCTGCTCGAACTCCATTTCTCCCTGGAGGAATTCAAGAACCAGAAGCGCGGTATTCACCAGGGGATAAGCGTCAAGAGTGATGCCAAGCGATATGTTGAACGGAACCGTCCGGCTGGCATGCGCCAGTCCGGACTGAACACCGGGTTCCATCACGGAATCGAAAGTACGCGCGATTGCGCTGCGGTATGCCGCCAGCCGTGGAACGACAATTCCTATGCGCGCGCCGGGGTTCGTTTCCAGGCGTGCGCGTGCCCAGGCTGCTGCGTGGAGGAACTCCTCGGCGTCATCATTGAAGACCGCACGCTTTACGCAACGATCCGCAGGCGAGATTGGAGGCAATGGCTGTGCCACAACGACAGCGCAACCCGTTTCATGGAGCTTGAGCAACAATGCCGTCTGTTGGGGTGTAACCATATCGAAGCCGTAGCAGAATAGCCGTTTCGGCTTGCGGACACTTGAGCGTTCCCATAGCTCCGCTACCAGGGTGGGAAGGCGTGCGTGATCAATCCGGTCAAGACGATCGCATGTCTGCTCGTATTGACGTGACCAGTCACGGAACGCCTTCGCGTCTTCATTGAGCGGAAAATTCCGGAGCCGGGAAGCAAGCTCCCAGGCATGAATGATCTCCCACGCCTCGCGCGCGAGTCGCGCGGTCCCTGCTACAGCAAGAAGTGCGGCGCCGGATTCCGAACGCATAATGACATCCTCCCACAAAACCTGTTCCTGGGAGGATGTGAGCAACGCAGGCAAACTTGACTGTACGTCATAAAACGCGCTCTCGTATACGCGCTCCATGAATGCGGCCATCGGCAGAATATCGGCCGAAGTCCATGTGAGACGCCCCAAGGCCGCCTGGGTTACGTCAAACTTGCGCTTAAGCGCGGCAGCGAGGCGGCGGTTGGGGGTGACGACCGTGACGTCGGCCTCCGGGCCAGCGGCAAGGTTCGCAAAAATATCGGGGAGGGAAGCGCATGAAAAATCGAGGATACGGGCATCCACAAGGAAGGCTGCGCGATCAGATTCAGCGTTCCAGTTTGTCCAGTTTGCCTGTTATTTTTGCCCAGTCGTCCGCATCCGGCAAGGCATCTTTTTTCTCGATAATGGGTTTCCAGGCCTTGGACAGTTCCGCATTAAGCGCGGTAAAGTGTTGCTGATCCGACGGCACGTCATCCTCCGAGAAGATTGCCTCGACCGGGCACTCAGCCACGCATAGTGTGCAATCTATGCATTCATCAGGATCAATCACCAGAAAATTCGGCCCTTCACGAAAGCAATCCACCGGACACACGTCCACGCAGTCAGTATATTTGCACTTAATACAGCTCTCGGTTACTACATAGGTCATGACAGATCCTTGCTGGCTCTAGAAAATTCGTAATTTTACCAGAAATTTCAGAAACACCGCCACAACTCTGCCGCAACAAACCATACGGTCGACATGGTTCTCGGTCACACACCAGCGACAACGGTCAGCGTGAAACAGGGTGACTGAGACAGTCATCGGAAGCAAACGCGGAATCAGGAGCAAGAAAAGAACCGGCCCTGTCCTGCTCATTTTTCTCGGTGGCGAGCGGTTTTTCAGAGGCACTCCGGCGAGCATGGATCTCCAGGGAAACGCTCACCGTGCCCGCAGAGATTGGCCATTTCAGTTCCAGGGTGACGGCCTGCATGATCTTTTCAAATCCATCTTCGGATTGGGATACGGAATAGCAGGGATGTGCGAGCAATGCAGCGGGCGATGACACGGCAAGCTCGATATTTCCTCCCAGCACGTCGTCGTCGAGAATGATGCTATCCATGACGGACAGTTCAAGCCTCTCGCCAAAACCGCAGGAGGTTTGGCCCTGGAAAATGTAACGTCCTCCCCAGCCGTCACAGCTCGGCAGCGCAAGATTGATTTCGGTGCTGAACAGGCCGGACGCCTCGCTGCCAAAAGCATAGGAGACAGTCAGCCGGTTATCCGCAAGCACGATTATTTTGCGAACATGCGGGGAGCATGCTTCCGCCCGGGAAGAACCATCCGGTACACCTGTTTCATGGCGGTAGCTCACAGGACTGCCATTCAGGCGATCAACGAACAGCCTGCGCGCATGACCATCAGGCATCATATCCGCTGCCTCGATTGTATGCTTGCACCCGACACGGTCGTGCGCGGACATGATACCGGCACTGGCAGAACCACTCACACCGGTTTCGTCATGACCGATTTTCTGATAATAATGTTCGGTCTGACGCTGCAAGGTATCGCCAAAATTATGTTTCAGCGGGTAGGAATCGAGTTCGCAGACGCTGACGCCTTCATCCAGTTTCAGCACAGCCTGGATCAGGTCATTCTGTAAGTAGAGCTCTTCCACCCCATCCATATCGGTGTCTTCCGCGAATCGTGCTGAACGGGGCGCACGCGCGTCCAGCATCGCCTCGAGTTCGACGATTGCGCTGAATACGGCTCGCCTCAGATGGGGGAGATACAATCCCCCAAACAACCCGTGCCAGTAGGCGTCGTTTGCCTGGGATTCATAAAGCTTCTGCGTCATTGCATCATTGCGCAGCGATTCCGGCAACGAGGCATAACGTGCCGACAGGCTAAGCATGCGCTTGTGCATCCAGTTGGACTCAGGATACCGGGACAGAAAATTTTTCCACATCCCCCCGCGCACGAAGGCCTTATGGCTCTCGTACCAGCCCGCGATCTTTGCCTGATGCACGAGACCGCAATAGACATTCGCCGGTTGCGATGAAAGCGTCCATGCGTTCATTTCGATATAGGCAGTCGTCGGAAGATAGATGACGCCACGGGTTTTCGTATGTTTATGGTAGTCCCGATAATGCTCACTGCGTACTATCGGCGACGTCAGCACAAGTTGAATGAACTGCTCCAGCCAGCCATTTTCGTACACCCACTCGTATGTTTCCGGCCAGATTCCAAATTTTTCGATGTCATCGAAATACACTGCGACAGCGCCTCCACCTGCGACAGATTGTCGAGCCAGAGATTCGATATAGGCCACGGCCTCTTCAGCGGGCGAGAAGGGAAGCCGGTAACGCAACGTTTCCGAAATGGGAAACAGGTCCAGCCTGCGGCCGTCCTCCTCTGTAGTGAAATATCCATCCAGTTCCGCGACCGACTTGCCAGCGCAAAGAAAGTGATAGTCATCCACCATGACATAGCGTATTTCACAATCGGCCAGAGCGGGAACCACTGTCGCTTCCCATACGCGTTCCGTCAGCCAGGCTCCCTGCGGACGCTCTCCCATCCTGGCCTTCAGCTTGTCGGAAAACCGCTGAATCTGCCCGATACGATCCCGATTGGGGATCGCCGCCAGTATAGGTTCGGTATCTCCTGCACCAAATAATTCGACCTGCTTCCGGTTCACCATCTCCCGCAGTAATCTCATATCTTCAGGATAGTGCTGGATCAGCCAGTCCAGGAGCCATCCGGAAACGTGCAGGGCAAAACGGAACTCCGGATAGCGATAAAGAACACGCAGAAAGGGCTGATAACAGCGCTCGTGCGCATGCGCCAGCACCGAGGGAAAATTACCTACGGGCTGGTGAGCATGAACGCCGAAAAGCAGAGAAACGGATTGAGGTGTGGGACGATTTTCCATGAAGAACCATCAGCGGATCGATTTGAATGCTCGCGTACAACGCCAGTACTTTTATGTTGCGGATGACTTGCAGTATGCGGATACAGAAAGTAACGCGTTACTGGAGCAGGAGCAGCGCTTTGAGGTTCGCCTCAGAAGGAAAGGCGAAGCAGGCGGGACAGAGCAGCCGCACTTGAAAAACAATCACTCCAGCCCGTTACAGGTTGATCAACGATATCAGCACGCGCAAGATGGGCCAGGGGTTGATATTGCCAGCGTTCTGCAGGGGTTGGAGCGATCTCACAAGACTGGCAACTCCAGCCATGAAGCGGAATCAGATGTCAGGACGCGCGCCGCATGGCTCCGCCTGTCTCCAAGGCCACCCCGCCATGACTGATGGGCTCCAGCACCGATGCAGGAACCGATAATTTCAATAGGGAGTATAGATTGGCTAGATTGTCACGGAACAACTGGTCAAAACTGGCCACGACATAGGGAGAATTATAGTCCCCGAGCCACCAGAACCAGTCTGAACTTTCGCAGGAGGCAAGCTGCCGCTCTGCTTTCGCCCTCTCGTCCTCCGTCAACCGACCGCTTTGCATGACCAGATCGTAACTTTGCTTGGCCGCAGCCAGAAGATCCCAGGCACGATTCTTGTCACGATCCCCTATCCAGGTCGAGAAGGTTCCGTATACCCAGCTTCCCGCTCTCAGAACCGGCAGGTCAGCAATATCACCTTCCTGCAAGGATGAAATATGGTCCTGATAGGTCGTTGATCTGATCGATTGATGGTTCTCGAGAATTTCATAGAGATCGTTGAGGAAATAATATCCATTATAGGGGTAGTATTCCCAAGCGTTTTCTCCGTCGAGAATCACGCTGATTACCGGATGCTCCCCAGGTAGCGCACCGTGGCCGATATCTTCGAGGGAGCGTACCAGATGCTCGGCAGCATCCCGGCCAAACCATTTCGCATACTCGAAGCCGATCATGTCGGACAATCTTTCATCCCGAAAGAAACAGATGACATCTCTGGCTCTGCCTTCCACGCGATAAGGCCGGTAAAGATAACGGCCCCGTTCCGGCAGGTGTTCGGTGTCAAGCGAATGACGGAGACTATTGGCGAGCACGCCCTCGCCACTCGCGCTCCACTTGCATCCATGCTCAGCCATTATTTCGAGCAATGGAGTGGACACCGCCCCCTCTGCCGGCCACACGCCAACCGGCCGGATACCGAACCGGCGCACGTGACTGTCGATGGCGGAGGTGAGCTGGGATGCGACCCGACTTTTTCCGGCCGGATAAACGGGCTCCGCAGGCAGGCTCGACTCAGGAATACTGTCGCGTGCTGAAGAAAAATCAATCAGCAGCGGCGCCAAGGGATGATAATGGGGGGTGGTGGATAGTTCGATCTGCCCCGTCTCAGCCAATTTTCGGTAACGTGGCAGCAATCCCTGTATCACTTCTCCGATAACCTCAAGCAACCGGATTCGGTCTGCGTAACTGAAACTATTGCCTTGCGTCATCAGTTGCACCACCACCTCATGGCTCCTGCGCACGCTCTCGCCTGTCCATGCGAGGTGGTACCACACGAGCAAATCCGCAAGATACTGGCCGGAAAGGTATGCCAGATCGGCCTCTCCGTGCTCACGCAACACTTCATGCATATCATGCAGCCGCTTGTATGCTGGATACGGCTGCATCATGGTGACATGGTTGCTGCGAAAACAGCTGTCGAATGCCCTGAGGCGATCCTGAGTGGAAACTTTTTCCAGATCAGGCGTGGCAAGCAGCTTCAGAAGGGGGTCTCGCAGCTGGCCCGAAGCGAACTGTGCCGCATAATCTTCCAGTTGATCAAGCAGCACAGGCACAAAGTTAACCACCGCCTTCATGGACGGATGTGCTTCAAGATGAGACACCATGTCGCTGTAATCCTTGATGGCGTGCAGATACACCCACGGCAGCGTAAACTCCCCTGTCTCGTAGTTCCGGTAATCGGGCTGATGCATGTGCCATAACAGCACGAGATTTACTGGTTGCATATCCGTATGACCGCTAAACACGGTTTGACCGCTGAAAATGGTGTAAATTGCGCCCTCGTTTCGACTTCCGCCCGGGCAGCCTCCATTATCGTACAAAATGTATTTTTTGACCCAGCATTTCCGGTGTGATCAGGGTAATGCCGTTTTCGGTGACGTAAAATCGCTCGCGGTCGGATGCCGGGTCAAATCCGGCTATCAACCCCGGAGGAATCAGGCAGCCCTTGTCGACCACTACACGTCTCAGGCGCGATTTGCGGCCGATATCCACGTTGGGCAGGATCACCGAGTCTTCGATCAGGCTGAAGCTGCGCACTTGCACATTGGAAAACAGAAGCGAGCGACGTACAGTGGCTCCGCTGATGATGCAGCCACCTGAAACCATCGAATCCAGCGCCTGACCACGTCTATCATTATCGTCGAAAACGAACTTTGCCGGTGGCAGCTGTTCCTGGTGTGTCCAGATGGGCCACTCCTCATCGTACAGGTTGAGGTCAGGGATGACGTGAGTAAGGTCAAGATTGGCTTCCCAGTATGCATCCACGGTACCAACATCGCGCCAGTATGGCACGCCCGAAGCCATGTTCACGCAACTGTCGAAAAAACGGTGCGCGAATACGCGACTTCTGGGCACGAGATAGGGAATAAGATCCTTGCCGAAATCATGCGAGGAGCCGGCATCATCATGATCTCGTATCAGCTGCTCGAACAGGAACGAAGTATTGAATACATAAATGCCCATGCTGGCCAAGGCATAGCCAGGCTGCCCGGGAATGGATTCGGCAACGGCAGGCTTCTCCGTAAAATCCGTAATCCGCCAGTCGTCATTTATGCTCATGATGCCGAATGAATCCGCCGCCTCGACCGGTATGTCCACACATGCGACAGTCATATCCGCTGATTTGGCCACATGGTCAGCCAGCAGCTTGCCGTAATCCATCTTGTACACGTGATCTCCGCCCAGAATGAGCACATGATCAGGGTTGTGACGACGGAGTATGTCGATGTTCTTATACACGGAAACGGCGGTTCACTGATACCATCTGTCCTCGATGCGTTGCTGTGCAGGCAACAATTCGATAAATTCCTGGAATCGCCCATCCAGAAATCCCCATCCATGTTGAATATGGCGGATAAGGCTCTGGGATTTGTACTGAGTTGCGATACCTATGCGTCGAACACCCGAATTGACGCAATTCGAAAGAGGAAAATCGATGATACGGAACTTGCCGCCGAATGGCACTGCGGGTTTGGCGCGCCAGTCGGTCAGCTGCCGGAGGCGGCTGCCACGTCCACCTGCGAGGATGATGGCCATCGAATTCCGTGTGATCTGGCTAAAAAAACGTAAATCGGCGTCTCGCTTCATTTTGACAACCTTATATGGGATTCCTTGATGAAAACCGATTGCGGAGGAGAGAAGCCTCACTGAATCATCCGTTTTAACGGCTTTTCGTTACATTATTACAGTTGTAATTTCTTTCCGCAGCTTTCTTTGCTCATTTATTCACTTGCAGTCATCTACGGGTGACGGGCGCGCGCTATAATCGCGGCATGTCAACCGATCTCTCAACGTCCCCTGCAGAACACGATTCCCTCCTCGATAGACTGCTGGCAGCGCGTCTGCACGATCCTTTCAGCTACCTCGGTGCCCGCATCAAGCCGGATTTGTGCCTCGTACGCGTATTCTATCCTTATGCGGCCTTCGTCTGGATTGATATCGGACCGGATTTCGAGAAAATGAGCCGCATCCATCCTGGTGGCGTTTTTGAGTGGCGCGGAACGAGACTGCCGCCGATGCCATATCGGTTGCGTATCGGGGAGGACCGCGGCGAAGACGAGGAAGCGCGAGTATACGAAGCCTATGATGCGTACGCGTTCCTGCCGCAGATTTCCGATCATGATCTGTACCTGTTCAATGAAGGCCGTCTGCGACAGGCTTATCGCACGCTTGGCTCTCACGCGATCCACATTGACGGCGTTTCCGGCGTGCGTTTTTCCGTGTGGGCACCCAATGCCGAGCGCGTCAGCGTTATAGGCGATTTCAACCGGTGGGATGGACGCGTGAATCCGATGGCCGTCCACGGCCTGAGCGGGGTCTGGGAGCTATTCGTACCTGGCCTCCCCGCCGAATCTCGTTACAAGTACGAGATACGCAATCGCAACAGTGGAGAAATTATTGTCAAAACCGACCCATACGCGAACTGGTATGAATTGCGTCCCAATAACGCTGCGCGCACGCCTCCGGACGGGAAAGCTGCATGGCAGGACGAGGGATGGCTGACCCGGCGCGGCCAATGGGACTGGTTGCATGCGCCGCTCAATATTTATGAAATCCACGCTGGATCATGGATGCGCCATCCTGACGGACGGTTCTATTCCTATCGCGAGCTTGCTGCCCATTTAATCCCGTACGTAACGAAAATGGGCTACACGCATATCGAGTTGCTACCCGTTTCGGAGCATCCTCTGGATGAATCGTGGGGATATCAAACCACTGGCTATTTTGCCGCGACCAGCCGGCATGGGCCGCCAGAGGATTTGAAGTTTCTCATTGACTCCTGCCACCAGGCGGAAATCGGCGTCATCCTTGATTGGGTACCGGCGCATTTCCCTCGCGACCTGTTCGCGCTGGCGCGATTTGACGGCAGTGCGTTGTATGAACATGAGGACCCACGTCTGGGTCTGCATCAGGACTGGGGCACGTACATTTTCAACTACGGACGCAACGAAGTAAAATCCTTTCTCCTGTCCAGCGCGCACTACTGGCTGAGCGAGTTTCATCTCGACGGATTGAGGGTGGATGCCGTCGCTTCCATGCTCTATCTGGATTATTCCCGCTCGGCGGATGAATGGCTGCCCAACAGGTACGGTGGAAGGGAAAACCTTGACGCGATCGATTTCCTGCGCGAATTGAATATCATGGTGCATGAAGACTTTCCTGGCGCGCTGACGCTGGCTGAAGAGTCGACTGCCTGGCCCGCCGTATCCCGACCCACCTACCTCGGAGGTCTGGGATTTTCCATGAAATGGAATATGGGCTGGATGAATGATACGCTCTCCTACATGCGCCACGACCCGATTCATCGCCGCTTCCACCAGGATCAGCTCACTTTCGGCCAGTTGTACGCATACAGCGAAAATTTCGTTCTTCCGCTTTCCCATGACGAAGTAGTTCATGGAAAAGGATCGCTGCTGTCCAAGATGCCCGGCGATGCCTGGCAGCAATTTGCAAACTTGCGGCTGCTGTTTGCTTATCAGATGACCTCTCCTGGCAAAAAGCTGAATTTCATGGGCAATGAGTTCGCCCAAGGACCGGAATGGAACGCGGGATGGGAATTGAACTGGGCTCAGCTGCAGCACGAGTTGCATCGGGGCGTGCAGTCGCTTCTGCGCGATCTCAATCAACTGTATCGCCGTCTCCCTGCTCTGCATGAGCTCGACTTCGAATCACGAGGGTTTTCATGGGTGGACTGTCATGATGCGGATAATTCTGTCATCAGTTATCTGCGCCATGCTCGCGACGGAAGTTTCGTTCTCGTCGTACTTAACTTCACCCCTGTGCCGCGTATGGACTACCGCATCGGCGTACCCGCTGAAGGCGTATACAAGGAATTATTCAATAGTGATTCAGGCTGCTATGGTGGAAGCAACCTGGGCAATATGGGCCGCATAAAAACCAGTGGAAAGCCGGCGATGGGGCGTCCCGACTCCATCGTCATCAGCCTGCCGCCCCTTGCGGGGATTATTTTCTTACCTGAGCATTCCTGAACGGTGCAGCAGTAGCAGACGTAGCTTGTTCACTTAAATTTCAAGCTTCATTCCCTCGCTTTCATCCATCGACATAGCGTGTCCCCGCCCCATGATGAAGCGTGATATCAGACATATGCCCGTCTCCTGAAGAGGCTGAAATTACTGCTTTGATTGAACGGATATCAATAATCTTATGACCGCCTTGTATTCGGATCCCCGTATCTTATTCGTCACCCCCGAAATCCATCCACTGAACAAAACAGGTGGCTTGGGAGATGTGAGCGCTGCGCTGCCATTGGCCCTGACCAAGCTGGGGATGGATGTGCGCATACTGATTCCAGGCTATCCGCAGGTATTGAAAGGACTGGAACATACACAGCAGATAGCCCAATTTGGGGCTGAGGCTTCATTTCCCCCAGTGGCACTGCTCTCCGCAAAACTTCGCTTGGGAACAGCGCACCTTCCGCTCCTGGTCATCGATTGTCCTCCGCTGTACTTACGCTACGGCGGTCCTTACACCGATCCGCATGGACGTGATTGGCCGGACAACGCATTGCGATTTGGTCTCCTCTCGAAAATCGGTGCGACGCTGGCCAGCTCCGCCACTCCGATTGCCTGGCAACCGGAAGTCGTTCAATGTAACGACTGGCAAAGCGCGCTATTGCCCGCATATCTGCACTTTCAGCATCACGACAAAGCGGCATCTCTCATGACGGTGCATAATCTCGCCTTTCAAGGTGTGTTTCCCCCCAACATGCTCGCGCCGCTCGGCCTCCCAGAAGCCAGCTTTACTACTGACGGAATGGAGTATTACGGCAACATGTCGTTTCTCAAAGCCGGACTACATTATGCTGACCACATTTCGACGGTAAGCCCTACGTATGCCAGGGAAATTCAGAAATCACCGCTGGGATTTGGCCTGGAAGGGTTGCTGGCAAACCGGAAGGGGGACATCACTGGCATCGTCAATGGCATTTCGGACGAATGGAACCCTGCGCTGGATACCCATATCGCGCGAAACTACACCTCGGGGAACCTTGCGGATAAAGCCGCCAATAAGGAAGCGCTGCAGCGGAAACTCGGCCTGGGGGTTGATCCCCATATTCCGCTATTTGGCGCTGTAGGGAGGTTTGCTCACCAGAAAGGCTATGATCTGGTGCTGCAGGTAGCGGCTCGGCTGATCGGACTGCCCGCGCAGCTCGTGCTCCTAGGCAGCGGAGAACCCGAGCTGGAGCAGCAGCTGGCCGAAATGGCAGGGAAATACCCTGACAAAATCGCGGTGCGGGTTGGCTTCGATGAGAAACTGGCGCATCTGATCGAAGCTGGCGCCGACAGTTTCCTGATGCCCTCCCGTTTTGAGCCCTGCGGCCTGAATCAGATGTATAGCCAGCGCTACGGGACGCCCCCGCTGGTCCACGCCACCGGCGGGCTGCTCGACACGGTTGTCGACTGCACACCCGAGACTCTAGCGAACGGCAGTGCGAGTGGATTTCTGTTTCACGATATGAATCGCGACAGTCTTTTCATGGCTATAGAGCGTGTCACGGCTGCCTATCATGATAAGCCGGTCTGGCATCGCCTGGTGGAAAACGGGATGGCACGAGACTTCAGCTGGCACTCCAGCGCTGTCGCCTATCGAGAGCTATATCGGGCACTGGTGACTTGAATTCGGTATGCTGCAGATGAATGCAGCGTCATCCGAATCTGCCCGACTGCATGGTCCGGTCCGGAACTGACCTGATGCCCCGTCACAGCCACAACATCATGCCCATCTCGAACGGATGAGTCAGCAAGGGATGATAAGGATAAACACGTACGTAATAGTCCAGCTTGCCGCATAGGTCGGGGGCAAGATTCAATTCGAACTGGTGCTCGCCCGATTCTTTGATGCCGGTATATGCAAAATGGACATGCCTGAAGTCTTCCAGTTTTGCCTTTTTCAACCGGCGGCAGATCAGCAGTTCCACCACGACATCGTCGGGTTGTATCCCGTTCAGCCTGACCGCGACGTTGAAGCGCACGGATTCACCGAAGCTGATGCGCCGCAAGGGGCTGTCCAGACGTCGGATCGTCACCCCGCTCCAGGCATTCCGGACAAAAGCTTTCCAGCCAGCTATCTTACTGGCGACGCTATAACCATCGGCAGCGTAGCGCGCTCCTTGCCGGGCCGCCGATGAATAGAACTTCTCGGTGTATTCCATGATCATGCGGTCGGCATTATAGCGGGGCAGCAGTGATTTCATGGAGTTCTTTGCCATCCTGACCCAGCCTGATGAATAGCCGAATTTGTCACGCTGGTAATAGAGCGGCACGACGTGATCCTGCAACGTTTCATAAAAGTCCTTGCTCTCCTCCTTGTCCCGGAGGGCGGACGGCATATTCTCGATGCCTGGCTTGATGGCCCACCCGTTCTTGCCGTTATAGCCTTCTCCCCACCAGCCATCCAGGACGCTAAGGTTGAGCGTGCCATTGATGCCCGCCTTCATACCGGAAGTACCGCTTGCCTCCAAGGGATACACCGGACTGTTGAGCCACACGTCGACGCCTGCCACCAGTCGTCGCGCCAACCGTAAGTCATAATCTTCCACCAGCAGGATCCGGCCCTCGAATTCGGGTAGCCGCGCTACCTGGCTTACCCGGCGGATCAGATCGTGTCCGGGCGTATCGGCAGGATGCGCCTTCCCGGCAAAAATGATCATTACGGGATGATCTTCATTCACTATGATCCGGCGCAGCCAGTCGAGATCCTCGAACAGGAGCGTGGCACGTTTGTATGTTGCGAATCGACGCGCAAAACCCAGTATCAGGGTATTTGGATTGATGGGATCGGTTAACCTCAGCAGTCGGTCGAGATGAGCCTCGGATCCGTGATTGCGTGAGTTCTGCTTGGCAAGGCGCGCACGTACACCATAAAGCATCTGCGATTTCAATGTCTGGCGCACACTCCAGAACAGGTGATCGGGGATGGTGTCGATACGCGACCAGTATTCCGGATCGGAAATATTACTGCGCCATTCGTATCCCAGATATCGATCGAACAGATCCGTCCACTCCTGCGCCAGAAAGGTCGGGACGTGCACCCCGTTGGTAATATAACCCATGGGATTTTCTTCAGTATCTATTTGCGGCCACAGGTCGGAGCAAATGCGGGCAGACACTTCTCCATGGATATGGCTGACCCCGTTATGAAACCGTGAACCCCGTATGGCAAGGTTGGTCATGTTGAATTCCTGGGTGTGGCGGTCATGGCCCAGCGCGATGAACTCCTCTCGGCTGATCTTGAGCTCGGTATAGAATCTGCCAAAGTAATGGGCCATCATATCCTGGCTGAAATGGTCATGACCTGCCGGAACGGCTGTGTGAGTCGTAAATACGGTATTCGCCGCAACCGCCTCCAAGGCGCCGGGGAAATCCAGGCCTTGCCGCTGCACCAGATCACGCATGCGCTCCAGCATCATGAAAGCGGCATGGCCTTCGTTGATGTGCCATATCGTGGGGCGAATACCGATCTCACGTAAAGCCCGGACACCGCCGACCCCGAGCATGATTTCCTGCTCGATCCGGTTTGTCTTGTCGCCCCCATAGAGTTGATGCGTGATATCGCGGTCATCTACCGAATTCTCAGGCAGATCCGTGTCAAGAAGATAAAGGCTGACGTGACCGATTTTTGCACGCCAGACTTTCGCCAGCACCAGGCGACCCGGGAGTTCCACTTCGATTCTGACTTCCG
Source organism: uncultured Nitrosospira sp. (assembly GCA_964466955.1). Lineage (GTDB taxonomy): Bacteria > Pseudomonadota > Gammaproteobacteria > Burkholderiales > Nitrosomonadaceae > Nitrosospira. The sequence continues at coordinate 165 of CAYXQR010000144.1, read as the reverse complement.
TTCCGTCCTCTCGCAGCACGGGCGCGACCGGCAGGTCGTCAAAATCGGAATCGGTATAGGCTACTTCCTGATTCCCCTTGTTATCTATCGTCTGGAAAAAATATCCCTGGCGGTAGAGCAGCCCTACGCCGACCAGCGGAAGGCGCTGGTCGCTCGCGGCCTTGC
>CAYXQR010000143.1:0-15302 GCA_964466955.1 uncultured Nitrosospira sp. | reverse complement strand
GCCGCATGCCGCAACCACCACCCTCAGCCAGGGCTTACATAACATCGCTCTCTCCTTTCAACTCCGTTTAATAATTGTTGTGCCCGATATCAGGACCCGGCCTGCCATCCCGTCCATAACGAAATACAGCCCCTCCCCGTCTTCAATATCCGTATCAAATAAGCCACGGATAAACCCGGACTGCTCTGAAACCCGCGTAGACTAACGTGACCGCTTTCATGTGTCAAGAAAATTACAGCCCTTCTGTAAGCGGCCACAGTTGCACGGCTTGAGCGCCCGTCATTCCGGCAACGCACCGTCAGGACGCGGTTTGCGTGACATGCGTGGACTGCTCCTCAGGAGAAGGTGACGGCTTGTTGCAATAGTGCAACAACAAGCCGGTCAGTACCGCTCCACCAAAAATATTGCCAAGCGTAACAGGAATCTGATTCCAGAAAAGCCATTGCCCGACTGTAATGTCAGCGCCGAGAAGCATGGCCGTGGGCATGACAAACATATTGACGATCGAGTGTTCGAAAGCCAAGGCAAAAAAAGTGGATACCGGAAGCCAGATGGACGAAATTTTACCGAACGCCGAAGTCGAAATCATGCCAAGAATGGTACCAAGGGCGACCATCCAGTTACACAGAATGCCCTTGACGAACGCTGTCAGCCATCCATTGGCCCCCGCATGTTCGTAAACCAGGGTTTTGGAAATGGCAACGGCAATGATCTTATCGCCCAACGCGCCGTGACCTTCGAGAAAGGCTTCGGTCAAGGCTATGGCAAGTAGAAAACCGACAAACGTACAACCAAAAAAATTGCCAACGTAGACCCAGCTCCAGTTTCGAAGCATTTTGCCTACTGTCACCTTGCCTCGCACGACACCCACGGGCAAAACCGCGAAATTGCCAGTGGCGAGTTCCATACCAAGGAGAATGATCATGGCAAAACCCACGGGAAAGACAGCACCCGCAACGAGTGCAGCGGCCCCTTCTGTAAAACCTATTGAAACCTTGAAAGCCAGGGCGGTCCCATAAGCGAGAAGCGCGCCAGACAAAAAACCTTTCACCAGCATCTTGCCTACGTCCAGCCCAGCCTTCTTTTTGCTGGCCGCTTCAACCTCCTCCATGAGCTTCAATGGCGGATGATAGTCCATACTTTTTCTATTCTCCTTGGTAAGAAATAATATTGTTATGCATGCGCGGGGCCTGAGCCGCCTCCCCCGGGCTTATCCGGATCGATCCCACCACCTACGAGCAGGGCGCCCAGCCACCACACGAAAAGCAGTATCGCAAGTATAACCATGTACCAGCCAGCATGTTCCTGATCGTTCACGAGATAGCTGTTGCAGACCCGAACCGGCGCAACGATATACAACCATCCCAGAACTGCGAGCATGCTGAAGAAATTAGTCCAGACAAAGCCGCGCCCAATGAGGGTAAGTCGCCGCCATGCCAGCACCAGAGGAAATCCGACCAACAGCGGAAGGGTCACGAATTTGGCAACTTCCGCCCACGGATCTGTCAGCGCAGCATCCAGCGCGCGAGGCAGCATCCAATAACTCGAAGCGAACAATGCGATGATCACGCAAGGAACTGAACCGCCGACCGATGCCAGAATAGCGTTTTGCAAACGAATCGGCAGCAGGCGGGTAGCGACAATGCCAATAACGGCAAGCAGAGGCATTTGAACCAGCATGTGGCTAGTCATGGAGGCTTCCAACCAGGCTCTTGCCCATGGGGTAGCAAGAAACAGGTATAGCACCGCGACTATCACGGCTATTTTTTTGCGATGGAGCGCCAAGAGCGAACTCATAATGCCGCCTTCACCGCTTCGGCAAACGGAACCGCCTTATCAATATCGCTGATGAGCATTAGTCTGCCATCACGGCCAACAAGATGAAGTGCAGTGTTATGTTCAAAGCCACCAAATTCATCAGAAATAACGATGATGCCGAAGGCATCGAGCAAAGACTGTAGCTGTGCTTTGTCCGTTACGCGTGCGATGCGCCAGATATCGCCATCGGCATCGTATGTCTCACCGTACTCCTTCATGCTCGCGGGATCGTCATGTTCCGGATCGAAGCTGATGCTGAGGAGCATGAAATCGCGGCCAAGCGACTCCGGGGGGACAAGATCGCGGATCTGTTTGAAGATCATGCCCATGCTTCGACACAGGGTGGTACAGCGCGTATAGATGAAGTCTACCGCAACCAACTTTCCCTGATAATCCCGCAGACTGAAGATTTTTCCGTGCTGATCTTCAAGCAATACGCCAGGCAGAGGTCGTGGAGATCGCAGAATTTCCACGCGCCGCGCCGTTTCAGCAGTGAAAGCAGTGAATCCGTCTGTACCCCACCAAAAAACCCATGTGCCCAGTAAAGTCACCAGCGTTGTACTAACGACGCTGCGTGTAACCAGGCTCATGGGTTAGGTGGGCTCCCGCATCAGGCGGCGGCCATACTTCGCGCCAGCGATGCGCGCTGGTAATCCCGCCCCGCCAGGCCTAGCCGAGAAAGGAAGCGGAATATGAACACCAGCACGGATGCAATCAGCAGCATGGCAAAGAACGACGCAATACGGTCGTAAGGGACCCACTCTGGAAGGTGCTCTGCGTAACGACGCGCCGCACTTACCTTTCCTCCGTACAGAAAACTGAGCGTGAATCCCATGGTTCCCACTACGAATCCCCAGAAAGCGGCAACATCGACAGGGCTGTCCGGAGCGTTCTCATTGGGCTTTCCAAGGTAATACATGAACCCGAAAACCATTGCGACCATGCCCAGAATCAGGTAGGTATGGAAATGCCCTGGCACCCACAAGGTGTTGTGCATGACGTAATTGACCGTGATCGTACCATCGATGAACGCGGGCATCGCCCCGACAGCCCAACCGAAGAGTGATACGAACAGCAGCCTTGTGCACATATCCCAGCGGATACCCGACTTATAGACAATCATCATGGCGCCGTAACCCGTCACGATCAGGATCGGGAAAGTATTCAGGTAGCCAATGATGTGGCCCATGATCAGAAACCACTTGGGAAAGGCATAATCCATCAACAAATGGTGCGGAAAGATGAACATGACCATGAAGGTCGAAGCTGTCCAGGAGGCCAGGAACACCTTGTTTGATTTCCAGGGGCGCTGCGTATAGCGCGGAAGAATCTCGTAGACTGCGATAACCGCCATATAGATAACGGCATTGATGAACACGTGGCCGAAGAAGTAGATCATGCCCTTGGCCAGCAACGCATCGATTTCAAAGCTGGGCACGTAGAGGTTCACCAGCATCATGATGAGAATGGCGGCACCCACCACCAGACCGACGAGGTTGACAATCGTGACCATCGTGCTGGCAACCACTGCTGGAGGAGGCGCATTGCCATCATCCGGCCCGAAAAGCTGGGGCCAGCCCAGTCCGCGGCCCAAGCCGCCGTAGCGACTGATAATCGCACGCGCGATATCCAGATGCAGCAGCACGAAGCCGACACCGATCACCAGCAGTCCGCCCATGAAAAGCGCTGCCGCGTTCTCGCTCCATAACCCCATGGATGTGCTGGGCAAGGGAAAGAGGAAGGTCCAGGCAGCATGAAAATCAAGGAGCAGAACACTCGCCAGGATCATGACGACGCCGGCGAGAAACAACAGGAGGTTCGCGGTAAATATGGCTGGAGTGAGATCCACGTACTGACTCAGGAAGTGCCACATGATTGCCGCTCCGGCCAAGGCGACGATTCCCACCATGCCGGCACCATGCAAGGTCATGAGCTTGTAAAACCAGAGGCCGCCGATGGAAATCATTTGCGCCTGTTCCATTCTCATGAGCAGACCGAAAAGCATCATCAGCAGCAATACGACAGCTGAGATGACCAAGTAAGCCAGCACGCCTGGCTTCGCCCCATGATCGGGCGTTGGGGTATAAGTATAGCTTGCCATGCTTGTTCCTCTCTAAATTTTGCCAACTTTGATTTCGGTCATCATATTGTGGTGTGCGACACCGCAATACTCCATACACAGCACCCGGTACGTGCCTTCCTTTGTAAAGGTGTGATGGATCACGTTGGTGTAGCCGGGCATGGCCTGTGCCTGTGCAATCAGGCGCAACTCGGGATCATAAATGCCGAATCCGTGATTGACATCGGCACTCGTGATGCGAATCTCGACCGGCTGCCCGGGCTCGACCTCGTCACGATCCATTTCCCAATACCACATGTGTCCGGTGACGTTGATGACCTGCGCCGGGCCGGTGCCGGCAACCGCTTTGCCCGGACCATACGGCAAATCCGTCAGGTTGTAGATCATGGCTGGAAAAAATACCAGAGCGACCGCCCAGAACAATTTGGTACGGAAGCTGTAGGCCTTCTTTACCAGCGGCCCGTATTCCTCTTCGCGCTTATCGGAATTGATGGCGACGTAGATCACTCCAAACGTGATCATCAGCATCAATACAAGGGAAACCTGCCACGCGGTTTCTTGCATTATGTTCTCCTTCTTTCTCTATGTTTCATCGGTAATATGCGGTTAAATCACATGTAGCGCGGGACTCATTCCAGCTGGGATGGCTATTATCTTGCCGACACGAAAACAATCGACTGCGTCGGAATAATGCCTTTATGAATCGCAAGCATTGCGGACTTCCGAACGTGGACACACCCGGACAAAATATCGCTCACCTCCGGTTACAACGTACTTGGCCTTTATATTTCATTTCATGTACTTTAGCGGCGCAAGACTGATTTGATAGAGAACCGGGCTTGTCATTCCACATTCTATCGGGACGCGCCAGAAAAAAGTAAAAGGAACACATAGACTTGAAGCGGCAATCCCTTGTTCTTTGCGTGACTTCGAAAAACATGCCGGCAAAAGATGGCGATACTGCGTGCCCACCGCATCTTCTCTTCCAAATACCATTCAGAATTTTTCCTCACGCCTTTGGCCGGAAAGAATCTCTTCCAACCCCGCCTGCAATACCCACACTTGCTACGCTGGTATGCATATTGACTACTGCGTGAAGGGGCAGAGTATGCTGTAACGAGACTTTCGTGTCAAGTATGAAGTTAGAGCCTCCTTTCCCTCATAATCTCAGCAAATTCAACCATGTTACAAGTAGGGGTGCGGGGGAGACCGCCCGCGGCGAGACCTGCGAAACGCCTTCGGGGAGTTGGCGTGGGAGAAAAATCGTGCGTTCGTTTCGCAGCGAATAGCATGGAACGACACAGAAATTTTTGCCTCAACCACGCCGCCACGCATGATATTTTTCGACCTATCCCAGCAACCTAGCAGGCAATGTGCCTGCTCCGCTCTTCACCCGCCGCAATGCTTGCTGGCTTCCCGCCAAGCCGGATAAGCATGCATGGTCACGAGTATCCCGTTAAGACCCAGGCATGTTTCATCGGGAGAGCGTGTTCCACAGCGGATCGCTGGCCTGTTCGGCGGCAATGATCACTCTCTGGATATGATCTTTACCAACGCAGTGAGCACTTTGACGAAACCTTGCGTCGCCTCGTCGCAGTCGCTCACTCGTTTGTTCGTTCGCTTGTTCGAGAAGCGTTTGATGCCAAGCCATAAAATTGGAACTGAAAGAATTTGATCCATGCCAGAAGCAGAAAGACCCCCTGTCATTATCCCCGGCGGGGGTTATCGCCGGATTGGAAACAAAGTGCTTCCTGATGGCCCCCCGAACTTCAGGACTTCCCACACGCGTATTATCCTTTACCTCTGCCTGTACCATTGCTCCAGCATCATCAATACCCATATCATCGTGCCATGGTAACTCGCATGCTCATCCAGATGCTGTCCAAGCAGTGTATCTATGAAGTCTGCACGAATGATGCTCCGCGACTTGAGATCGCTCAGGCTGTCCGAAGCCAGCGCCTGAAGGTCTTTATGTTCTCGCAGCCAAATGCCGAAAGGCATCCCGAAGCCATGTTTCTGCTTGGTGATGATGTCATCGGGGAGGAACCCTCGCAGGGCTTCCTTGAAAAAATAGCGTAACTTCGTCCCCTTGAGCTTCTGATAGGGCTCCAGTCGCAAGGAAAACGCCACCAGCTCATCACTGATCAGCGGGAATGCCACGTCCATCGCAGCCAGTTCGCACGCTCTGGCTACCTTGGGCAGGTCATTGTCGGCAAGGGTGAATTTTCGATCGAAAGCCAGCATGCGATTGATGAGGCTCACGGCGTCGTTCTCATGATACGTCACGTCGATAAGCTCTGCCGGGGCGTCCGCATCGATCGCGTGCAGAAATTCCGGCGTAAACACGTTTGCCGGTCCATATCTCTCCAGCAGGTTATAGGTTTCCGTGCGGGCAGGCATCGGCACTGATGCCTGCTCAATGTAGCTGCGCGCCTTTCGTATCAAAGGCACGGCACCGCCCCCGGGAATACCAAAGATCAGCGGCTCGACAACTCCCTTACGCAGCGCCGAAGGTATCTGTTCATAGAGAGAAAAAAGATGCTGTTTCGCATAACGCACGTTGCCGCCGAACAATTCGTCACCACCGTCTCCGCCGAACATTCTTGTCAGGCCGTCCGCCTTGGCCATGCGCGCACAATAATAGGCCGGGAGCGCGGAAGAATTGCCGAATGGCTGATCGAAAACGGATGCCACTTCTGGAATGGAGGCCACGATGTCATCAGGAGTGACATAATATTCCTGATGCCGTGTCGCGAAGTGTCTCACTGCAATACGGGCGTATTCCATTTCGTCGTAACCGGACGCATCGAAGCCGATCGAATAGGTCCGCGCTGGCTGGCCGGTTGCTTCTCCCAATAATCCCGCTATCGTCGAGCTGTCGGTCCCTCCGCTGAGAAAGGCACCGACTTCTTCGTCTCCCACCGCGTCGCGCACACTTGAACGCAGGACATTCAGAAAATCCTGCTTCAATTCCTGGAAAGGACGCCTTTCATTTTCTGTGAACTGCATTTTCCAGTACCTCTCGGTTTCGATCTCTCCCTTCCGAAAAAGAACGTACTCGCCTGGCATAAGTCGGCGCTGACCTTCATACACTGTTTCCGGAGCCGGCACCATGTGAAAATAGACATAGTTGTACAGGCCTTGGGGCGCAATCGCGGATTTGATTGATGGATGCAGGTTTATTGCATCGGCTGACGAGCCAAAAACCAATTCGCTTGCTGAAGCATGGTAGATCAGCGGATAAGTGCCCATCCGATCCGTTGCCAATGCCGCGGTATTCTCGTTTTCATCCAGAATACAGCAGGCAAATGCTCCCGTCAGATCGGAAAAAATATTTTTTCCCCTTTTGCGCCACTCGTCAGCCAGCGTTCTGGCTATCCCTCGACTCTTTGCAAGCTCCGCCAGTCCCATCTCACAAAAATTTGCCCGCCCCCAAAGCGCGACAAGAAGCCCATCTTGCTGGAAAATATGGGCACTGCCTCGAATCGCAGCAACTACCGCCGCGCTGTGATGACCCGCCTCTGACAGCATGTCCGTTCCATCAAAACGGACGAGAGGCTTTGCCATTTTGCGAGCAAGGTTCAGATTTTCCCCTTTGGAGTTTGCTCGGCCTATCCAGCCACACAATCCGCTCAAAGAAGTGCTCCGCTGTTTTTTTTCACTTTTTTCTCCTGTAATTGTTATCCTGAAGAGAAAAGTCAGGGATGTTTCATGACCCAGACTTTTTGTTACACCAGTACTTCAACCGCGGCTGGGTGGCTCAGAAACGCCGTAGGGCTCGCAGTCAGACCGTATGCGCCAGACTGGAAAACGACGATCAGATCGCCGGCATCTGCGTTGCTCATTTCCATCCTGTCCGCCAGCAAATCGAGCGGTGTGCAAAGCGGTCCCACGACCGAGACTGTTTCACGCGCCGCACCGCTCACCCGGTTGCCAACCACTACCGGATAGTTTTTGCGGATAACCTGCCCAAAATTTCCCGAAGCGGCGAGATGGTGATGCAGGCCGCCATCCGTCACCAGAAACACCTGTCCTCTCGATTCCTTACGCTCCAATACGCGGCAAACGTATATCCCCGCTTCCGCCACCAGATACCGGCCCAGTTCGATCACGACCTCGGCCTGCGGCAACCGCTGCATTACCTCCGGCATCAGGCGCTGCAGGTTCTCGCCCACGGCTGCTATATCCAGTGGTTCGTCACCCGGAAAATAGGGAACGCCGAATCCTCCGCCTATATTCAGCAGGCGAATCGGGGCGGGTGCATCCTTGGCCAGAGCGATGGCGAGTTGAAAGGTTTTTTCGTGAGATTCCTGGATCGCGGCTACCCTCAGATTCTGGGAGCCGCTGAAAATATGGAAACCTTGGAAATCGAGCCCAAGCTGGCCTATCCGGGCCAGCATTGACGGAACCTTCTCTACATCTACCCCAAACTGTTTCGGACCTCCACCCATTTTCATACTGGAAGATTTGAGCTCGAAATCCGGATTGACGCGAACCGCGACCTTCGGCCGCATGCCGAGCTGGCTTCCGAGTACGGCAATGCGCTCCATTTCCTGCCCGGACTCCATGTTCAGAACGATGCCCGCCGCGATTGCGCTGGACAGTTCGCTATCGCCTTTGCCCGGCCCGGCAAAACTGATCTGGCCGGGAGGCATGGTCGTATCGAGCGCCGTTTTCAGTTCACCCACGGAGGCTACGTCAAGTCCATCCACCAGGCCCGCCATATGCTGCACCACTGCCGGCATGGGGTTTGCCTTCATCGCGTAATGGAGATGAATGCCCGGGGGGAGGTGTCGTCGCAGGAGCGCAACCCGATCGGTGATACGTTGCCGATCGTAAGCATAGAACGGAGTCCTGCCTACCCGTTGTGACAGCCGGGTAAGAGGCATCCCGCCGATCTGAAGGCAGTCGTCGACAATCGGAAACTGAATCGCAGCAGCATGCCTTGGCCGAACCTCGCTCATATGCCAGACTCCATGAAAGTATCCTGCCAGGCTTGGGCGAGCAGCTTGCGATCGATCTTGCCGTTGGGATTGCGAGGCAGGCTACCCGTCCTGCATTCGATCCGGCTGGGCACCATATAAGCGGGAAGATGAAGCTTGCATGCCGCCAACAATGAATCCGTATCGAGCGGGGAAGCGTCTCGGGGAGTAACGACCAGAACGATCGCCTGGCCCAGCATGGGATGCGAAACGCCGATCGCTGCAGCTTCACCTACAAGCCCCGTACCATAGACCACTTCCTCCACTTCCAGCGGACTGACACGGTAACCGGAGGTTTTGATCATCTCGTCCCGCCTGCCGATGAAATACAGGAAACCCTCTTCATCCATGCGTACAGTGTCGCCGGACCATACCGCCAGTTCCGGTATGGGCAGGCCCGATGAGGAAGGAAGGGGTTTGAAGCGCTCCGCTGTTTTCTCATGATCATTCCAGTATCCCAAGGAAACCAGGGCGCCGCGATGCACAAGCTCCCCCGGCTCACCCACGGCGCAACGCGTCCCATCCTCACGCACCACCAGAACCTCCGCATTGGGAATCGCTTTGCCTATGGAGTCCGGACGACGTTCCACCTCATTCGGGGGAAGAAAGGTCGAACGGAAAGCTTCGGTGAGGCCGTACATCAGAAATACCGCTGTATCCGGAAGCGAGCCGCGCAGGCGATCAAGCGTAGCACGCGGCATTGCGCCCCCGGAATTGGTGATATAACGCAATGACGTCTCGTCCGGCCATTTCAGCTGAGCGAGCTGAATCCACAAGGGTGGCACTGCCGCAAGACCCGTGATCTTCTCCTGCTCAACGATATTGACGATGTCTCGCGGCAGCAGATAATTCATCAGGACAGCGGTCGCCCCCACCTGGAACGCGGTGGTAAGCTGGCTCAGTCCGTAATCAAAACTCAGCGGCAGGACCGACAGGATGCGATCATCGGAATCATTCTTAAGATAACGGGCCACGCTGTTCGCGCCCGCCACCAGGTTGCGGTGGGAAAGAACGACCCCTTTCGGTTTTCCGGTGCTTCCGGACGTGTAGAGGATGCCAGCCATATCACCGTCGATGCGGGAATGCGGAGAGATTCCCGCCTCTCCCACCGTATCCTCCCAGGACAGGATGTTCAGGCCGGGAAGAAGGGGCAGGCCCTCCGCCGGGCCTGTTACGATGATGGAGTGCAGATCATGGCATTGCGGCAGGACATCAGCCAGCAGTTTCAATCGGCCTGCCGATGTCACCAGGATTCTCACATTGCAATCACGCAGTATGTAGGCAACCTGTTCGGGCTTAAGAAGGGGATTGACAGGCACGAAGGCACCGCCTGCCGCTGCCGCCCCGAAGAGGGCGGAAACTGTCTCCGGCCGTTTTTCGAGATATACCGCGACGCGCTCGCTGCGATCGAGCCCCAGTGCAAGCATTGCCGCTGCGGACGACTGCACGTTCCCGGCCAGAGCCGCGAAACTGATCCGGTTGCTGTTGTACACCAGCGCTTCCTTGTCTGTAAAACGATCCGCGGACTGAAAAATGAGTTCGTGGAGAAGATGAGCCATCGAAATAACCTTAACTCAGAAAAAGATACAAGAATTCTTATACAAATATATGATTGCTTATTTTATTCCGTGACGATTCATCAGATCGTATATGGTGGGACGGCTCACACCCAGCAACTCCGCTGCCTTGACGACATTGCCATCGACCCGGGCCAGCGCTTTCGTCAAGGCATCGCATTCGGCCTTGTCGCGTATCTGGCGAAGATTGATCGGTTCTACCGATCCACTCGGATCCTGTAGTCCCAGATCGTCCGCACTAATAAACGGCCCATCCGCCATGATTACGGCACGTTTGATACAATTTTCCATTTCCCGGACATTGCCGGGCCAGGAATGGTTTTCGATTGCGGCAAGCGCTTCCTGGCTGAAGTTGAGGGATGACCGCTTTTCTTGGGCACAGAACTTGTTCCTGAAATGATGTGCGAGCAATGCGGCATCCCCTATCCGGTCCCGTAGCGCAGGGATAGTAATGACAATCTCGCTCAGACGATAATAAAGGTCTTCACGGAAACGGCCTTCTTCGATGAGCTTCTTCAGATTTTGATGGGTGGCGCAAATCACGCGCACATCGACAGGTATTTCCTTGCGTCCGCCGATCCTTTCGATCACCCTTTCCTGCAAGAAGCGGAGAAGCTTCGCCTGTAGCGCCATGGGTAGATCGCCTACCTCATCCAGAAAAAAAGTGCCTTCGTGGGCAAGCTCGATTTTTCCAGGGGTCTGCTTGACCGCACCGGTATAGGCGCCTTTCTCGTATCCAAAAAGCTCGCTTTCCAGGAGCGCCTCGGGAATAGCGGCGCAATTGATAGCCATGAAGCGCTTATCTTTCCGGGAGCTCAACTGATGAAGCGCCTTTGCCAGAATTTCCTTGCCCGTGCCGCTTTCGCCCAGTAGCATGACACTGGCATCAGAAGGCGCGACTTTCTCCACGCTCCGGCAAACCTTGATCAGAACAGGGTCGCGGGTAATAATACCGGTAATTGTGGAATTTTCCTGCTTTTGCAGCAACTTGCGGTTTTCCTGCTGCAAAGCGTACAGATAATATGCCCGCGCTATCACCAAGCCCAGCATTTCGGGATCAAAAGGCTTCTGATGAAAATCATAAGCCCCGGCCGCAACTGCCTTCAGCGCATTTTCGTGATCCTGGTTACCTGTCAGAACGATGATCTTCGTATCAGGTGCGAGCTCTAGAATCTGCTCCAGCGTGGCTAATCCTTCGGATGCGCCATCCGGGTCAGGCGGAAGACCGAGATCCATCGTCACGACCGCAGGCTCGTGCCGCCTCATCAGGGCAAGTGCGCTTTCACGGTCGCTTGCCGCCAGTACTTCATAAGAATCGAAGCTCCAGCGCAGCTGACGCTGCAATCCGGGATCATCTTCTATGACTAACAGACTTCGCTTGTCCTGACTCACTTAATTCCTCTTATATCCAAGATATCCAGTTTCAACCTGAACGAATCAACTCGCACCCTGCACCCGGGTTTGCCGAATTTGATAAAGCGGCAAAATAACGCGAAACACCGTACCGTCCGACGGATTGCTCGCAACTTCCAGTTGACCTCCCAGTTCCGCCACGTATTCCCTGCTTTCGAATATGCCTATTCCCATGCCCGCCGACTTGGTGGATTCAAAAGGCTTAAAGAGTTTTTCCCGTATGAATTCCTCGCTCATTCCGAGCCCTGTATCCTTTACTTCAATGATTGCAAAATCATTTTTCCTTTTGACTCCGACCCAGACACGACCGTTACGGGCTGTAGCTTCGATCGCATTCTGAATAAGGTGGCCGAGAACCCGTTCGAGGCGTGAAGGGTTGGCACATACGGTAAGTCCGCTGTCCTCTATTTCAAGCACAGGCCTGGGTTCCATCACGGATTTGCTCTTTACGGCCTCTTGCAGCAAACCATCTATAACGAGAGGCACTGCCATTTCAGAGGAATTGCCGCTACTCAGTTTTTCACGGAGCCGTTTCATCTTTTGGACAGAGAGGTAAACAGTCTCTATCATGTCCTTTTGGAATTCCGGGTTTGCCTTATGCTTCTCGGCATTGGAAAGCAGCAGCGACAACTGTGCTACAAGGTTCTTCAAGTCATGCACGACAAACGTCGACATACGATTAAAGGACTCGAACTGACGTGCCACCATAAGCGCGCTGGTCGCCTCGTGCTGAGCCAGGTAACTCGCTGCCTGGTTACCAGCCACTTTGAGAAGGTCGCTTATCTCCCAGTTGAGTTTAACCGGACTTCGGGGCTCGCCCAGCACAACAAAGCCGAACAGCTTCCGATGCAGCATGAGCGGAACAACGAGCCGGGCTTTTGGAGCGTCCCGTAACCACGCAGGAAGGGAGATATCCGAATATTTCTGTGGATTCTCGCCATATTCCTTTAAGTCGATCACCCATTCCCTGTGCTCAAGGAATTGACAAAAAGCACTATGGGCGGGTTCGGTCCCGCGTGGTGCCGGCATATTAAGGTGAGTGACAAACTCGCATATCCCCGATTCGCGCCTTATCCACAAGCCTCCACCCGGACTCTCCACAAGTTGTGCCAGAGCCTGAATCGCCCGTTCACCCAAGCCTTGGTCGCCCTCTGAAAAGGTGTGGGTAAAATGCAGCCATTCTTCCCGATAGTCGTAGTTGTAGCTGAAAAAATGCTTGCTGATGAAAACCCGAAGCCAGGAACGCAAAGTGCCCGAAAACAGGATGGCCAATAGCAGCAGCAACGCACCGAAGAGGAAGCTCGCCTGCATGACGGTACCCCAGCTTCCTCCAAAAAAACGAAGGTAATAGCCGGCGGCGGCCATGGCCAGCAAGTAGGCGGCGGCGCCAAATAAAGCTGCGGAATAGAAGAGGATCCGGCGCGATACCGTAATGCCTATCGACCAATGCGGATTGCGTGCAGCCGAAACGGCAATGAGCGGGACTATCAGAGCGTTAATGATTCCCCGTGCGGCCCATATCTCCGGATTGACATGCTTAAGCAACAGAGCGTCGCTGTACATATAGAAATCGTAGACGAAAGCCCCGCCTATACCGAGGCAGGCGAACTTTATGCCCCAACGCTGCTTGACCGGAGTGTTCCTATAAAGCTGCTCCACCAGAATCATGCCGAGTATCGCCATGGCGAGACTGCCGACGATGTTGCTGGTGAAGTCGTTTGGGGAGGCATGCCCTAAATCGGCGTGAGAATAAACCGCAGCAACAATACAGCCAATGTAGATCGCCCCGATGATCAACATGGCCGGGCGCGCCTGACTTGCCGGATTATTTCCCGGCTGCCTCAGGCCCAACAATATGATCAGAAAGACAGACCATCCCGCGTTTCTGAGGATCTCCAGCACATCCGAGAGAAGCGAAAAGGTCGAGTTGCTGGTTGCCTGATAGGCAAGGATCGCCGCCCATGCCACAGATAGCAGGGAAGCAACCGGAAGCACGATGCCATGCAAACGGCCCCGCCAGCTGGTGAGCAGAAGAATCGCGAGAACGAGATGGGCCAAGGCGGCTATCGCATAACTGGCCGCTGCTATCGTCGTCAGCATATCAGTCGCATGTAGCGGGAATATTTTCGTCCAGAATGTCCATTTGATTCGTTGTCGTCAAATCTGCACCCGTGATGGGGTTTTGCCGGTTACCTTCCACCCTTGCCCAGTATGACAACTTCGACTGTTTCTATCAGAATAAGAATATCCAGGAACAAGCTATGGTTTTTCACATAGTACAGATCGTATTGCAGCTTCTCGATCGCATCGCCCACTGAAGCCCCGTATCGGTAGCGAACCTGGGCCCAACCGGTTATACCGGGCTTGACGCTGTGTCTTACGTTGTAGTACGGCACCTCAGCACAAAGCTGATCTACAAAGTAAGGTCTTTCCGGTCTTGGTCCGACAAAACTCATATCCCCATTGAAAACATTGAATATCTGGGGAAGCTCATCAATTCGCAGCTTGCGGATGATTCTGCCGACGCGCGTTACCCTGGGATCATCCGTCACTGCCCATTGAGGACCCGCTGACTCCGCATTGTTTCGCATGCTGCGGAATTTCAGTACCATGAATGTCTTGCCGCCTTTTCCGACTCTTTCCTGACGATAAAGAACTGGAGCGCCGTCCTCAAGGAGAATGCATAACGCCGTGAACAGCATGATCGGAACCGTGAATACCAGCAGGACTCCGCTGGCTGCAAGATCGAATACCCGCTTGATGCCGGAACGGAGAAGGCTTTGATCAAATCCCCCACCAAAAACAAGCCAGCTTGGATAAAGGGAATTTACTCTGATCTGGCCACGTTCACGCTCAAAGAAAGCGGCTGAGTCCGTAACTTTGATCCCGTTCAGCTTGCATTCCAGCAGATCCTGAATTGGGAAGCATCCTCCACGCCGCTCCTGAATCGCTATGATGATTTCCCGCGCCCGGTGCCGGTTGACGAGTGACATCAGCGAATCCGCCCTGGTCAATACGGCGGAGGCCGGCACCTGAGGCTGCTCATCCGGTAACGGTATGAAACCCACGATCCTGATCCCATGCCGGCCCGGATCGCTTCTGGCCTGATCAATGAACTCCTTCGCTTTCCCCCCGGTACCCAGCACAATGGCCTGAGTTTCCAGAATTCCCAGGCTTGACCACTTGAGAAATCCCACTCGAGTCAGAAGAATGCCGGCCAACGCGAGAAGGATAACCAGTCCCAGTATGCCGCGGCCGAGGTAGAGATCGGGAAACAGGTAAAACACCAGGGTCATGATGCCGAACCCCAGCAGCACGGACGGCATGAGACGAAAAAAAGTGTCCCTGATGTTCAGCCGCGAATCCAGCTGATACAGTCCCATTGCAGCCATGCTCAGTATCATGACAAAAGTAAATGTAACCGCCTCGGGC
>CAYXQR010000142.1:0-28959 GCA_964466955.1 uncultured Nitrosospira sp. | reverse complement strand
CTTGGGAAGGCGCCAAGACCCTGGAGTGGACCCTGCCTTCTCCGGCTCCGTATCACAGCTTCGAAACACCGCCGGTGATCAGGTAATAAGGGCGGAGGTGAATATGGCGAACGATGCAGAAAGAAGGCGTGGCGCAATCAGGACAGCCCTTTTTCTGCTCGCCATTGTGATTGCACTGTTTGTAACAGTTATTGTGAAAAACTGGTGATGAGCGTAATCGAGGAAAATTCCGTAGTACTAAAAAAACTGCTGATTTTTACCGTAATCATGTTCGGGTTCGGCTTCGCGCTGGTTCCGTTCTATGAAAAGATCTGCGAAGTGACTGGTCTCAATAATCTCCTGCAGGCAGATACGCTGACTGAGAACACTCAGGTAGATACGACTCGCTGGGTAAGGGTGGAACTGGACGCGAATATTCGCGGGTTGCCATGGCAGTTCAAGCCGCTTCAGTCTACTGTGCGCTTGCATCCCGGAGAGCTTACCGAAGTGGTGTACGAAGTCAGAAATAATTCCAATCGGGAAATCAGCGGCCAGGCGATACCTAGCTACAGTCCGCAATTACTCGGCAAGTATTTGAAGAAGCTGGAATGCTTCTGTTTTAGCAAGCAGGTTCTGAAGCCTAACGAGGTGCGGCAAATGCCGGTTCAATTCATGATCGAACCTGGATTGCCTGAAGATGTGAATACGGTGACCATTTCGTATACATTTTTCGAGCTTGCGGCCGACAGCGTCACAAAATAACATCCCAATTCGAGTCGCAATTGAAGGACGACAGTAACCAGCCAGACAAAAAGAAATTTTTGCAGATCGCGAAAGCAGTATTCTGGGCTTTTTTTGGAGTACGTAAACAAAGCGATCTCGATAGTGATGCGCAGTCGCTGACACCGGCACAAGTTATTATCGGCGGTCTCATAGGCGCGGCATTATTTGTGATCGGCCTGGTAGTGCTGGTAAAAATTGTAACCTATTAGCAATCAATTAATTAATACGCAGGAGAAAGAGCATGAGCCAAGAAGGGGGTCACTACTACGTTCCGGCGCCGTCGCACTGGCCGATCACGGGGTCGATCGCGCTGTTATTCATGGGGTTTGGTGCCGCATTTTCGGTCAACAGGCTCACGCTGGGCTACGGTCTGCTGGCAATTGGTTTTGCCATACTCATCTACATGCTGTTTGGCTGGTTTGGCACGGTGGCACGCGAAAGCGAGAGCGGCAAGTTCAGCAAGCAGGTGGACAAATCGTTCCGCTGGGGGATGAGCTGGTTCATTTTCTCCGAAGTCATGTTCTTCGCCGCTTTCTTCGGGGCGCTGTACTACATGCGCGTCCATTCCATCCCCGACCTGGGCGATCCCGAGCACAAGATGCTGTGGCCGGATTTCACGGCGGAATGGCCCACGGCGGGTCCGGGTATCAAGGAAAAGTTCATGCCCATGGGTCCCTGGGGATTGCCTGCCTTCAACACGCTGCTGCTTCTGACCTCCGGGGTGACGGTGACCTGGGCGCACTGGGCGCTCAAGCTTGAGAAGCGCGGCCAGCTCAAGCTGGCCCTGTTTCTCACCTTTGCGCTGGGCTTCCTGTTCGTAGGCTTGCAGGCCTACGAATACGGCCACGCCTATTCCGACCTGAACCTCAAGATGTCGACCGGAGCCTATGGCGCCTCATTCTTCATGCTGACGGGCTTTCACGGCTTCCATGTGACGCTGGGCTCCATCATGCTGTTGGTGATCTGGTGCCGCGTGCTCAAAGGCCACTTCACCCCCGACAATCACTTCGGCTTCGAGGGCGTGGCGTGGTACTGGCACTTCGTGGACGTGGTCTGGCTGGGACTGTTCATTTTCGTCTACTGGCTCATATGAAATTATCTGAATTTATTCTGATGTGTGTTGGCCCATTTCCACGATACCCGATGGTGATTCGCCAATGATTCTTTCCCGTACCACCCAGTACGCCATCCAGGCACTCATCTTCATGGCGACCCAGCCGCCTGGAGTGGCCGTACTGAACCGCACCATCGCCGAATGCCTGAAATCGCCCCCTACCTACCTCGCCAAAATTCTGCAGGAACTATGCAGAGGCAATCTGTTGTATTCTTTCAGGGGGAAGCAGGGGGGGTTCTGCCTGAGGGAGCGGAGTGACAAAATCAACCTGATGCAGATTGTGAGGATCACCGAAGGCCCGGCGTTTACCGAGGACTGCGTGCTGGGACTCAAGACCTGCAGTGACACAACGGCCTGCCCCATGCACGCGAAATGGTGGCCGATCAAGCAGGAAATCGTGAAATTGCTGCAGAACCAGACATTGGACGTGCTTGCCGCGACGGTTATGAGCGGCAAGTATCAGCTTACGGATCTGCCAGAGGTGTTTCTGAGCGATCTGAAACTGCCCAACTAGTTGCATCATTAACGAACAAAGGTCCGCTATGCTGAAAATTGTGCCCAAAGCCTCCTCCACCGCAAAGGAACCCGGGATACCTGCGGATTGCAGGAATTGCGGTGCCTACCACTTATGCATGTCCCTGTGGCTGAAAACAGGCGATGCGTCACTGCTGGAGCGGGTCGTCAGGCGCAAACAGGTGCTCAAGCGGGGAGATGTGCTGTACCGGATGGGGCAGCCGCTCGAACATATCTATGTCATCCGCGGCGGATCGGTCAAAACCTGCATCAGCACGGAAGAAGGCCAGGTGCAGGTGACGGGCTTTCACGCGGCTGGAGAACTGCTGGGCCTCAGTGCCATTGGTACCCGCCAGCACCATTGCGAGGCACGGGCGATGGGGATCACCTCGGTCTGTGAAGTGTCCGTGGATCAATTCGAGGATCTCGCCAGCAAGGACCCGGCCATTCAATACGAAGTGTTCAAGATCATGAGCGCGGAAATCCATCACGGACAGGAACTGTTGCTATTGGTTGGCAAGCATAACGCCGAGGAACGTCTTGCCACGTTCCTGCTGAACCTGTCGCATCAATTCGAAAAGCGCAATTGTTCTCCAACGGAATTCACCCTGAGCATGTCGCGCAGCGATATCGGCAATTATCTGGGGATTGCCGAGGAGACCGTTTGCCGAGTGTTCGCCCGGTTTCAGGATGATGGGGTCATCAGCAGCGAATGCCGCCATATCAAGCTCAACGACCTTCCGCGCCTGCGCCAGATCGCCAATCATCGGACTGGACACGCCGCTCCGGCTGCTCTTTCTCTCAAAAGCGGGTCCGTCTAAACCACTTCTCTGTACGGTTTTCTCTCCTCAGCCTGAAATGCCTTCCGGCACGGTGTAGCCGCACGCGCACGTCTGCCCGTTCGCCGTGATTTGTGTCATTCCTCCGGCGAGACTGTTCGTATCAACCTGTAGCGCTCGCAATGAGAAATATTCCCGCATGGAAGGTTGCCGCGGCACTCGCGGTTTCCCGAATTCGTCCATATCTCACGAATAATTGTTTCACAGCTCTTCAGTAACCATCAGGAAGATGACATCCGTCAGGATATTCTTTTTCAGCTCGCCCTATCATCCGTATTCGGACATCTGAATCTGAATGTCGCCATTCATGAATAAAACGATAACGTCCTATGCAGTCCGACTCAGAAGGGGCCATGGGTTCATGGCAGGCTGGCGCCGCGATCCCGCGCACAGCATCGATCCCCCGGCCGAAGCCCCGCTCCCCCCGGCGTGGAAGCCGCATGAATGGAGCAGATCAGGAATGTCCGATATACCGTCCCATCCAAGAACTGGCGTCCGGCTTATGCCGGCGCCATGTCCTGGATTGCAATCTATAAGCCTGAAATAACCAAGGGAGGAATTTGCATGAAATACTTTTCCGACGAGATTCGGCCGGTGGCCGGTATTGCTGCCGCTTCACTTGCCATTGTCTTGTCATCCGCCGCGCCTCATGTTTCGGCCCAGGATGCGCGAACCCAGGCTCTGGAGCGATCCATCAGACAGCTGGAGGCCAGTCTGCAGGCCGTCCGGAACGAACTGGAGCAGGTGAAGGCGGAATCTGCGCGGGATGCGCAGAAGCTCATGAAGATGGAGGAGAAGTCCTCGGCGATGGAACGACGTCAGGCCGCGGAATCGCAAAAGGCTGCCCCAGTCGCGGATGCGGCGGGATCGGGGGAAATCCGGTCGCGCAACAAGAATCACATGGTTTTTTTTCGCGGCGGTTACGCTCACATGAATGACCAGCGCAACGGAGTATCCATACAGAGCAACGGACTCGGAGGCGCGGGCGGTCAGGCCGACAAGGATGCCTGGTATATCGGCGCGGGATTCGACTTCAACCTTACGGATGATGTGTGGGGGCTGTTGCCCAGAACCAGTGTCGCCTCCGAACTGATGTTCGAGTACAAGGAGTTCTCTTCCAGGACCGCCGGCAACGCGCTTCCTCCGCCGGGTGCCGGCGTCAATGTGAGCCAGTTCACCCTGACGGCGGCGCCAAAAATCAGGTTCCTGGAAGGTTCGAGATTCCGGCCCTGGATCATTCCCGCGGGCTTGGGCATCCACGTGATCAGTCCCCCATCCGAGTCAATCACGGTATTGATTCCGGGAGTCATGTTCGGCGCCGGTGCCGATTACAAAATATGGAAGGATCTCTATGTTGGCGTTGATGCCCGTTATCACCTCACGAGCAGAAATGATGGCATCAAGGTCGATGGCGTGACCGCAGGCGGTTACCTGGGTATCGGTTTTTGATCGCCCGCGAAATCGCTTCCGAACTGCCGGTCGCATCCGGAAAAAAATGAGGTGCCAGGTGCTGAACCGCTGTTGTTTATTTATTAATCAAGGAAAAACCCATGCGTAAGCTGCTCACGACCATTGCCCTGACGCTATTTTTTGTGGGAGGCGCCCACGCGGCTGTCAATATCAATACCGCCACGCAGGAAGAGCTTCAAACCCTGAGTGGGATCACTTCCTTCAAGGCGAAGGCAATCATCGATTATCGTTCAAAGGCCAGTAAGTTCAGGACGGCGGAAGACCTGACGAAGGTGGAAGGCCTCGATCCCCGCTATCTGGACATGAATCAGATTTACCGGGATGTCACGGTCAGTGGGCCGACGGTTCTGAAAGTGGGAGCCAAGTCCGCGGTAAAGTGAGGGTGGCAAAACTACGCATGACGACAGCCAGAGGCGATCCTCTCCCCCTCGGGATACGTCTCAATTCTTGGTGAAAGTACGTGGCAGATACCCCGCCTGGCGGGGTTTCTGCTTTCCGCGCCGGGCAAGCGCTTGTCCTGCATGTCGATCTTTTGCCAGGCGTTCTTTGTCAGCCATTATCAACTCGTTCAATCCGGAATGAATTTCAGGACGTTGCCGTTTATGCAATAACGCTTGTAGCTGGGGGGCGGTCCATCGTTGAAAACATGCCCCAGGTGAATGCCTGAACTCGCGCTGCGCACTTCCACCCGCTTCATTCCATGCGTATCGTCCGGATGCAGCGTGACAGCCCCTTCAAGGGGATCGAAAAAGCTGGGCCATCCCGTCCCGCTTTCGAACTTGGTCTTGCTGAGAAAGAGCGTGGCGCCGGTAATCGGGTCGACAAACCTTCCAGGCCTTTTTTCATCAAGATTGGATGCCGTAAAGGGCAGTTCCGTGCCTTGCTGAAACGCGATCTTGCGCTGCTCGGGCGACAGGAGCTGGAACCCCAGCCATTTCCAGAAATTGGCTTTCTCGCCGTTATAGCCGGTATAGCGCGCGACCTCCCGGCCTTTTTCGAAGAGGACGATGGTTGGCGTGGCGAACAATGGCTTCTCCAGCACCCAGCCGGAGGGCGCTTCGCTCGTCATGGTTTCGGTCACCGGCACATCGGCTTGCCACTGTCCCAGCACATCCTTGTCGAACTGTTTGCAGAATTCGCAATCCTCCGACTCGAACACCACCAGTTGCCGATCCGGGTTCAAATCATTGCCGTTCAGGGATGCGATCGAGGCTGTTTCGGACGGCGCCGTCTCCATCCGGGCTGCTTTTTCCGTTGCCGCGGGGTATTTCACGCCCGTTCCCCCCAGCCCGCAGTATCCGTCCGGATTTTTTTTCAGATAATCCTGATGATATTCCTCTGCGGTGATGTAGTTTTTGAGCGGCAGAATCTCGGTGGTGATCCTGCCATGCCCGGCAGCGGTCAGCGCGTTCTGATACACGGACCGGGTAGCGAGCGCAGCACTTTTCTGATTCTCGTCATGGTAATAAATGGCGCTGCGATAGTTGCTGCCGATGTCGTTTCCCTGCCGGTCGCCCTGGGTGGGATTATGATTCTCCCAGAATTTTCCCAGTACGGCATCAAGCGATGCCCGCTGCGGATCGAACGTGACCTTGACCACTTCCGCGTGGTTGCGCGCCGTGGTTCTGCCCGCACGAAGCTTTTTTTCATGATCGAGAATGTCGCGGTAGCCTGCATCGGGATGTTCGCCCCCGGCATAGCCGCTTTCCACATCGACGACGCCCGGGATTTCTCCCATGCGCTTTTCGGCTCCCCAGAAACAGCCCATGCCCAGGACCACGTAATCGGTTGTCTGATTGTTCGGCATTACAATTCTCTCCTTGCTTCCTGTTGCGTGCGGGATCAGCGAGGGTAATGCGAACAGCATAATGACCGCGCCCGCTGCAATCGCCATAACTGTTTTCATCCGTTTCATCCTGTTCCAGCTCCCGCGTGTAGATGCGTGTAGGTGTAAACGATAGACATTTTCAGGTCATTTTGGTTTCGGCGAGTTATCCCGGGCTCTGGCCTCACCCTCGCCGAGGCCAGCCCGGGCATTATGCGGGCATTTGCCGCCCAAGGCGAGCCGCCGGCATGGCGGGGCATTTCCACCGGCTGCAAGGCTACAGGGATAATCATCCGCAGCACCGGTTTCATGAAGTCGAAGGTGATCAGCCCCGGGTGAACTTCGATGACTCAAGCCTGTCATTATCGACCTGATATAATTACTGTCTTTTTGCCCGCGAGGATTTCTCATGTCCCGTTCCATCCGCAACATCGCCATCATCGCCCACGTCGATCACGGCAAGACCACGCTCGTGGACAAGCTGCTACATCAAGCCGGCTCGTTCGCCGCGCACCAGCATATCGCCGATCGCGTGATGGATTCCAGCGATATCGAGCGCGAACGCGGCATCACCATACTTGCCAAGAACTGCGCCGTGGATTACGAAGGCGTGCATATCAATATCGTGGATACGCCCGGCCATGCCGACTTCGGTGGCGAAGTGGAGCGTGTTCTGTCCATGGTGGACGGCGTGCTGCTGCTGGTGGATGCAGTGGAAGGCCCCATGCCGCAAACCCGTTTCGTCACGAAGAAAGCGCTCGCGCTCGGCCTGCGTCCCATCGTCGTCGTCAACAAGGTCGACCGGCCCGGCGCGCGGCCGGACTGGGTAGTGAACCATACTTTCGATCTGTTCGACAAACTGGGCGCAAGCGAAGCGCAACTGGATTTCCCGGTGGTATACGCTTCCGCGCTCAATGGCTATGCCACCCTGGATCTGAAGCAGGCGGCCGGCGACATGCGGCCACTGTTCGATACGATACTCGGGCACGTCCGGGCGCCGGAAGGCGACGCCGACGCCCCCTTGCAACTCCAGATCAGCGCGCTCGATTATTCCAGTTTTGTGGGACGCATTGGCATCGGCCGCATCAGCCGGGGCAGGCTCAAGCCCGGGCAGGATGTGATGGTAATGACCGGAACGCCCACCGGAACCAAAGCACGGGTGAATCAGGTGCTCGGGTTCCGCGGGATCGAACGGATTCAACTCGATGAAGCCGTGGCGGGAGATATTGTCCTGATCAACGGCGTGGAGCAGCTTTGCATCGGCGCGACGCTGGCCGATATTGCCCAGCCGGAGGCATTGCCGATGCCGGCTGTGGATGAGCCCACGCTGACCATGACTTTTCAGGTCAACACTTCGCCTTTCGCCGGGCAGGAGGGCAAATTCGTCACCAGCCGCCAGCTGAGGGAACGGCTCGAGAAGGAGCTGCTGACCAATGTTGCCATGAAGCTGGAGGAGACCTCGGATACCGACTCGTTTCTGGTGTCCGGGCGGGGCGAGCTGCATCTTACCATCCTGCTGGAGAACATGCGGCGCGAGGGGTATGAACTGGCTGTGTCGCGGCCGCGCGTGGTGACACGCGAAATCGACGGCGTGAAGTGCGAACCGTTCGAGATGCTGACCGTGGATGTGGAGGAAGCGCACCAGGGAGGCGTCATGGAGGCGCTGGGCATGCGCCGCGGGGACTTGCAGGACATGGTCCCCGATGGGCGCGGCCGGGTGAGGCTGGATTACCACATTCCGGCGCGCGGACTGATCGGTTTCCAGTCCGAGTTCATGACGATGACACGCGGCACCGGCCTGATGAGCCATGTATTCGATGAATTTGCCCCCATGCGGCCGGAAATCGCCGCGCGCCGCAATGGCGTGCTGATCTCCGCGGAGCAGGGCGAGGCCGTGGCTTACGCATTATGGAAGCTGCAGGAACGCGGGCGCATGCTCGTCAATCCGGGAGATCGTCTGTACGAAGGCATGGTGATCGGCATTCACAGCCGCGACAATGACCTGGTGGTGAATCCGATCAAGGGCAAGCAGCTCACCAACATACGCGCATCGGGGAGTGACGAAGCCGTAACCCTGACCCCACCCATCCAGCTCACGCTGGAATCCGCCATCGAGTTCATTGCGGATGACGAACTGGTGGAGATCACGCCGAAAACCATCCGGATACGCAAGCGCTTGCTGCAAGAGCACGAGCGCAAGAAAGCCTCGCGCGCGGCTGCCTGAGGCTCGCACGTATAGGTCGGTATAGTCTGGTAGCCCGGCATCAGGCGCGGAGGGCCCGGCATTGCTGCGGGCGGCCGGTCAGCGCGCTTTTGCTTCCCCCATCCATCCCCGGAATACCGCTGGTTTTAACGCTTTGTTCCCCGAAATGAGCAAAAAGATACTCTGGTATATTGCCGATCCGATGTGTTCCTGGTGCTGGGGATTCATGCCGGTGATGAACGAGGTCCGGAAAACAGCCGGCGATCGCATGCGGCTGGAGATCGTGCCGGGGGGATTGCGTCCCGGCACGAAGGACCCGCTCCCGGCCGCGCAGCGTGAAGAAATTCTTCATCACTGGCATACCGTCCACCGCAAGACGGGACAGCCTTTCCGCTTCGGCGGCGCGCTGCCGGCAGGGTTCATTTATGATACGGAACCGGCCAGCCGCGCGGTGGTGGTGGCAAACGCGGTCGGCCCGGACTGGGCCTTCGCGTTGTTCAAGGCGATACAGTCAGCGTTTTATGTCGAGCAGCGCGATGTGACCCATCCGGATGTGCTCGCTGATCTTGCCGCGGAGGCCGGGCTGGATGCGTCAAGCTTCTCCCGGGGATTTGCATCCGATGATGCGAAAAGCGAGACAGTGAAACAGTTCGGAAAAGCGCGGCAATGGGGGGTGCGCGGATTTCCCACTTTAATCGGGCAGAGTGGGGAAGATTACACCCGACTTGCTAACGGCTATTGCCCGTTCGACATGCTTCAGCCCAGGCTCGACGCATGGCTGGATAAGGTGTGATTTTGTTTATGGAGCATTCATACATGTGCAAAACGTTCTTGAGCTTTCTCGCGTCAGTTTTCGCTGTTTCGGCATTTTCTCTTTCTCTGCCGGTGTTCGCTGACCGGGACGGAGGTAATCACCACAGTAACCAGAAGCACCAGAATCATCCGAAGCATCAGAAGAACTGGAATGGCGGCAAGAACAGGCATCAGCAAAACGATCAAGGCCGGCATTATCGGGGAGGTGACCGGCATTCCGCCCGGCATTTCGATGCGCGGCAGCGAGCGCTGATTCATGACTATTACGGGCCCCGTTTCCAGAGCGGACGCTGTCCGCCCGGGCTGGCAAAAAAACATAACGGCTGTCTGCCCCCGGGCCAGGCAAAGAAGTGGAGGATCGGTTATCCGTTGCCAAGGGATGTGATTTTTTATGATTTGCCGCCTCATCTTCTGGGACAGCTCGGCTATCCCGGTCCGGGATACCGGTACGTGCGTGTCGCGGCGGATATTCTCCTGATCGCAGCCGGCACCGGCATGGTGCTCGATGCAATCGCAGACCTGAACTCGATGTGAAGCGCGAGACCGAGGCCGGGAGCAGGCATGCTGCCCGCGCTTTCCGCCACACCGCTGATGAGTTATCGGTGCGGGCTTTCGGTAGTCAAGAACATGGAATGATGCAATGGAGGCGTAACGGGCTGGGCGTTCCGTATGACCGACGTTCCTGGAGGCGCAGTCAATGCGGCGGGTGAATTGGTTCACATGCCGCCTCCGCTGGGCCAGCCGAAACGCTCGAGCAATGCGCGGAATGCATCGCTGGCGATAATGAATGCAATCAGGTAGGAGGTCAGGCTCAGCATGACGATTGTCCAGAGCGCTGCTCCTGGACTGAGCGTGGAATATTCCCGCCACGTGGAGAGCAGGCTCGTGTTTCCTTCCCGTACCGGTTGCTTCAGTCTGAGTTCGTCAAGAATATTTTGCCGCGCGCGACGCAGCGCATCCCGCATCCCCGCCCGATAGGTGGTATCGATCAGGTCGAGGCGCTTTGCATCCATTTGGAATGAAGCGTCATATTGTGACGCGGTTTCCGCCACCTTCTGAAAGAAAGCCCGCATCCGTTTCTCATATCGTTCGTCTGCAAAGGCGGCATTGATCGTCTCTTCTATGGATTCACTTTCCTTCCCTTCCTTCCCTGGAAGAGCGGCATCCGTACCGGATGGATGCGATTCCGGCACCGGCTTTGGCACCGACTCCGGCTTCGGCCTTGAGATACGCGAGACCGGCGAGATATCCATGACGGCCTGAACGAATTCCTGCTCCTTTCGGGCGACGAGTCTCAGCCAGATCGCCTCGACAGCCTGGGGCGAGGGAGGCTGAAAGGTCGCGCCATCCCCAAGCATGCTTTTGCTGAGGTCGTCCAGTTCCGCCTGCGCCGCGTTTTCACATTCGGCATCAATCGCCTCCAGGCTGGCCTTGATGGTGTCATTCATGGATGTATCCGGAACAATCGCTGCTTATAAATAAAGAGAGCAAGGACCGGTTGCCAGCCCAAGCGCGATGGTGCAATCAAAGTGTAACGTAATTTTTCCGCGGCAATGCAAGATTCCATGGATGCCGGCTTGCGCTGAATATACCTTTCATATCGGCAGGGCGGAAAAGGCATCGAGATCATGGATTGCAGCGGCCGCGCGGCAAATGAGCGTTCGGTTCGCCTCCGGGGGAATCATGCCGCCGACGGCGAGCGATATGACCATTGCTTCGAACGGGTAGATGAGATGGGCGCGATAGCGCCGCAGCAGGCTGTCTATGTCTATGCTTGCGCTTCCATGCTCCTCCAGGGTCTGGGCGTAAAGGGACAGGAGACTGGATTCGTGAGTACGGCGGATTGCAGGGTCAAGCGCGGTAGCAAGGAAGTAAGCAACGTCCCCGATGCCTTCCCCGAAGCGCACAAGCTGCCAGTCGAGCAGGCCCGGCCGGGATTCGCCCCAAAACAGGTTGCCCGGGTGGCAATCATGGTGCACGAGCGTTCGCGGCGCGTCGGAAAGGAAGCGCATCGTCTGGCGGCGCCGCTGCGCATAGCGGATGGCGTGTGCATGGAGGGATGAAGGGATGATTCCCCCGCCTGCTTCAATCCCCGTTTCATCAGGGGAACGGCTAATACTGTGCCGAGATGATCTTCGAGGCGGCGTACCGGGCGGGCCAGCCACTGCAGAGTTCGGGCAAGGTCGGGTCGTGCATGGAAGTGGGCGTGAAAGCGCGCCAGTTGCCTGACCACCAGCGCAGCCTGAGCCACTGTCAGCATGTCTCCGGGCGACCCTGCCACCGCTCCCGATTCCGTCACATCCTGCAGTACCAGGATGGCGCCTTGTCCGGGCCGGCTCTGCGCTGCCAGTATTTCCGGAATGGCAAGGGGCACGGCCGATGCAGCCTCGGTATAAAAACGTACTTCCGTATGCAGGAGCCTCGGCAGCGCGGTAATGAACCTTGCGCGCCAGGCCGATGACGGGAATTTTACGAACCATCGCCTGGGCACGGCATCGGGACCGTCATGTTCGATTGCAAGACGAATGCGCGTGGTCGTCCCCACGTCCACGGAAACAATTTCGCAGGAGGATACGCGCACCCCCGGGCGGCGCCGGTCGATTACGCGCTGGGCCCAGCCGACGTCCAGATCTGCCGGGCGGCGTGCGAGGATGGACGGTTTCATCTATGTACGACAGAAGCGCGGACGGTCTGGAAAGCCGCGGGGTAAACACTGCGGGGCTGCGGCATCCCGCTGCCTTGCAAGGGATGTTCCATTTCGAGCAGATAGACAGGTACTCATAAAAAAGGGATCCGCAGCTCCCTTTTTTATGAGATGACAGATGCCGCCGGCTATTTCTTGTCGTCCGTCGTCAGCTTCCATTCGGGATGGTAATGCGTTTCCCTGTCCCAGTCCTTCCAGATGAAATCCGGATAGATGATGGGCTCGGTGGGAATGATAAACGTCACCAGATCGACGGCTCCCGTCAACGTACGTCCGATACTGTGTACAATACCGGTCAGAAGACCCACCGTCACTCCATAACCGACACCCTTCTGATCGGTGGTGAGCATGATATTCTTGGGAATTTCACCGATACCTGTCACTGTATTCACGAGGCCGTGCGCAAGCTTGTCTCCCACGCCTTCCGCATAACTGTGGGCCATTGCAGCCTGGGGCGAAACAAATAATAGCGAAGATAGTATCAGTAGCATTTTGACTGTATTTTTCATTCGATACCTCCCTTGAGTAGATTGAAATCGAGTAGCTCAAATCAGCTAGTCCGACTTAATACTAGCACACCGTCACAATCTATGGATGATGCATTCTCAAAAATCTATGCTTCCGGCAAGCTGCCGAGCGATCCTGCAATCGCGGTGATGTCCGTCTCTTGATGCCATTCGGATGGAATGAGCATGGGTCCGCGCGGCGATTCCATGCCGGACGGATATATGGCGCTTTTTCTCCCAGGCAGCGGTCGCCCAGTCTTCTGCTCGTCCGGATGGCATCCGTTCCGCGTGAATTGTGCTACTCTTCCGCATGGCATCATGCCGCAGCTCCACTGCGGTTCCCTTTGCTCCTCGATTACCCGAAGAATAACAATCAGTGAGTTCCTTGCCCAAATCGCCGGAAACTTCCCGGTTCCTGCCGTTGCATCCGCTCTCATCTTCATCGCCCGATCCCTCCGCTCTGGCCCGCGCGATACAGTTTTCCGTGATCGTTCCCACGCTGAATGAAGCGAATAATATCGATCCGTTGCTGGAACGTCTCTCCGCGCTTGATCTCCCGCCAGGAAGCCTGGAAGTTATTTTCGTCGACGATGGGTCGGAAGACGGAACCCCGAATAAGGTTCGCGCGTGGGAGAAGCATGCGAATGTCCGTCTTATCGAGCGCCAAGAAAAACCGGATCTGACGCGTGCTGTTCTGGCGGGAGCTGCGGCGGCTCGTGGCGGCGTAATCGTCGTGATGGAAGCCGACCTGAGTCATTCGCCCGAGGAGTTGCCCGCGCTTGTCGCGCCGGTGCTCGATGGAAGCCATGATGTCGTCGTCGGCAGCCGCTACGTGCCCGGCGCCTGCATAGAAGGGTGGCCCCTCCACCGTCAGTGGCTTTCGCGCATCGGAGGATGGCTTGCCCGGCCCATCTGTGACGTAAATGACCCTACATCGGGTTTTTTTGCGTTCCGGCGGGAGCTTGCCGAAACGGTCACGGAACAGGCGCGTGGCTACAAGGTTCTGCTTGAAATACTCATGGCGGGTCAGGGCAGGCTGAGGGTGACGGAAGTGCCGATCCGCTTTCGCGACCGCGCACAAGGGGCATCCAAATTTTCGTTCGCGCACCAGTGGATTTATCTGCAACGCCTCGCGGCCCTGGCGGGCGGTACGCTTTCTGCTCGGAGGGGGGAGCGTTTTGCCGGCGCCGCGCTGCTTGGCGTCATCGTCGATGCGCTGCTCTTCCAGTGGCTCATGAGCAAAGGAGTGGGTCTGGCACCCGCCCACATGGTAAGTTTTTTTGCTGCCGTGGGCGTGAATTACTTTCTCCACACGAAACGGTCGCCCCAGCTCCGTGAGGGCTCGCCGAACCGGGATCGGCTGGGGCGAACTCTGCTGGTAGGTGTGTTTGCGCTGGCGCTGCGCGGCGGAGTACTCGCCCTGCTGCTCCAGGTCTGGCATTTCCCGCCGCTCCTGGCCATTCTTCCCGCGATTGCGGCGACTGTCCTCATCACGCGTGTGGGATCTGCATTTTACGTGCTTCCCCTTGCAGGACTTTCAGGAAACGTTTCCCCCCCGGATGTGCGCTGGCGGGTGGCCTCGATCGGAATCGTCGGGCTCGCTCTGCTGCTGCGGCTCACCTACATGGGTGTGGCGCAGCTGATACCTGATGAAGCCTATTACTGGAACTATGCGCAGCGCATGGACCTGAGTTTTTTCGACCATCCGCCGGTGGTGGCATGGCTGATCTGGGCTGGCACCTCGCTTTTCGGTCATAACGAATTCGGTGTCCGGTTCGGCGCCCTCGTCTGCGGTCTGGTAACCATGGGTTATCTCTATGCGCTGACGTTCAATTTTTACGACCGGTCGACTGCGATGCGTGCGGCGCTGCTGCTGGCCGTGCTGCCCCTTGGTTTTGTTACCGCCACCCTGATGACGCCGGATGCGCCCCTGATGGCCGCATGGGCCGCCACGCTCTACTATCTGGAGCGTGCGCTGATCGCGGATCAGCGCCGGGCGTGGCTGGGGGTGGGGATCGCATTCGGCCTGGGCATCCTGTCGAAGTACACGCTCGGCCTGCTGGGATTCGCGGCGCTGGTGTTTGTCATTCTCGACCCTTCTTCCCGCCGCTGGCTGACCCGTCCGCACCCTTATCTGGCAGCCGCGCTCGCGCTGGCGCTGTTTTCGCCCGTCATCGTCTGGAATATGCAGCATGAATGGGCTTCGATTCTTTACCAGTCGAATCGTGCCACCGGCATAGGCAACAAGTTTTCGCTGCATCTGCTGTTCCTGCATATGCTGCTGGTATTGACGCCGGTGGGCTTCGCCGCGGCCGCGATGGCGCTGGTGCGCAGCGACCGGCAGACGGATTCCATCGCGCGCAGGCGCCGCCTGTTCATGCGGGTGTTCACGATCGTGCCGCTTGCGGTATTTTTCTGGCTCAGCCTGTTCGGCTGGCCCAAATTTCACTGGACGGCGCCGGTGTGGCTTGCGCTGTTGCCTTCCATGGCGTGGATGCTGGGACAGGCCGGCAGCCTGGGGAGGGTGATTGACTGGCTGAAGACGGGCTGGAAATCGACCATCTTGATTTGCATGTTTGTCTATGCGGTCGCGCTGCACTACGTGGTGCTCGGCATCCCCGGCATTCCGTACATCGGGTTTGCCGAGCATTATTTCTGGCGCGAAGCAACCCAGGGGGTGCAGCAGCTGGTACGAGAGGTTGAGCAGCAGACCGGGCAAAAACCCGTTGTCGTCGGCATGAGCAAATGGTCGGTCTCCGCGTCATTGTCATTCTATGACGATCAGGAAAATCCCATGGATATCCGCGGGCGCAACATGTTCATGCAGAGCGCGGCCATGTACGATTTCTGGTTTCCATCCGAGCCGCCGACCAGCCGTCCCATCATTCTGGTGGGGATGAAACAGCATCAGCTCGAACACGACATCGACGGCAACGACAACATCACGCCCTTGCTGGTGCAGCCCGGCCCGATCAGGGAGTTGACGATCTATCGCGACGGCAGGCCGCTGCGCGGAGTGTATTACCGCATCGCCGAGGGTTACCGGGGGCTGCCGGTAAACTGACCCGCAGGCGGTATCCGCCTGCCTTGCCGGCGACAACCGCGCACGCTCGCGCCAGGATTCATGAAAGCGATGCCTGGAAAGCGTGAGCTTCCATGCGCAGTGGCGGGATTTGCATAACAGGAGATCATATGCTGAAAATTTCCCTGTCATCCAGGACGGCAGGCGCCGTGAGTCTGATGCTGCTGGTTACGCAGGCTGCATGGTCCGCCACAGAGAAAGTCTCGGCCGCGGCCGAGCAGAAGGATATCTCGGTGACCATTTACAACGATAATCTCGCACTGGTGAAAGACGTGCGCCACGTCAGGCTGGACGGGGGCTTCAACCGGCTGGCGTGGCGGGATATTTCCGCGCAGATAAGGCCTGAGACCGCGCAATTGCGCAACCTTACGGGCCCCGAAGGGTTCCGCCTGCAGGAGCAGAACTTCGATTTCGATCTTCTGACCCCGGCAACACTCCTGGAAAAATATCTTGGCAAGGAGATATCGGTCATTCGCGTCAATCCCGCTACGGGCGTGGAAAGCCGCGAGAAAGCAGTTGTGCTGGCCACGAACAACGGCGTCGTGCTCCGGTACGCGGATCGCATAGAAAGCGGCGATCCCGGCCAGAGCCGTTACGCGTTTCCCGGCGTGCCGCCGAACCTGCGGGATAAGCCCACTCTCACGGTTTCTTTGGTGAATCCTGGCGCTGGCGAGCAGCGCCTGGAGCTTTCCTACCTGACTTCCGGATTATCCTGGCGCGCGGACTATGTGGCTGAGTTGAATGAAAATGACAACCGGATCGATCTCAACGGCTGGGTAACCCTCACCAACCAGAGTGGAGCATCCTATTCGGACGCCAGGCTGCAACTCGTGGCGGGCGACGTCAACCTCGTGCAACCGGCACCGCCGCGTTCGCGTCACGCAGCAGGCATGGTCAAGATGGCCGACGCGCAGGAAATGAAGGAGGAGCAGCTTTTCGAATATCACCTGTATACATTGCAGCGCCCCACCACGTTGTCCGAGAACCAGACCAAGCAGGTCGCGCTCATGTCGGCCTCATCCATTCCCCTTCGGAAGGAGTTTCTGCTGGCAGGAGCAGAATACTATTTCACCGGCCGCTTCGGTGACGTCAGCCAGAAACAGAAGGTGGGTGTCCATATCGAGTTTCAGAACAGGGGAAGGGGATTGGGGATTCCGCTTCCCAGGGGGATCGTGCGGGTTTATAAACGGGACTCCGCAGGAAACGCCCAGTTCGTGGGCGAGGACAGGATCGACCATACACCCCGGAATGAGACGGCAAAGCTGAAGCTGGGAGATGCATTCGATGTGACGGCGGAGAAAACACAGACGGATTTTCAGCGGCTTCCGGAGGAGGGGCGGCACCATGCCGTTTTTGAGAGCGGGTACCGGATCCTGCTGAAAAACGCGCGGAAGGAAGCGGTGACCGTGCTGGTGCGGGAGCCGATCCCCGGCGACTGGAAAATCCTGACGGAATCACAGCCGCATGCGAAGGCGGGAGCGGGAGTGGCCGAATGGAAAGTCACGGTCCCAGCCGATGGAAGCGCCACGCTGACGTACCGCGTCAGAACCAGGCTGGGAAGCTGAAGCGCTTGAGGTAAAGAAACCGGGCCGGCGGACTTTCCGCCGGCCCGGTTCTTCCTTTCTGCCTCGAGGCTTCTGCCCGGTCAGCTTACCGAGACATTGATTTTCTTGGGCTGCACGGCTTCCCGTTTGGGGATGACGATTTCCAGCACGCCATGATCGGACCGGGCGGTGATTGCCTCGGAGTTGGCCGTGTCCGGGAGGCTGAAGCGCCTGTGGAACGTTCCATAGGTGCGTTCCACCCGCTTGTAACCCTCCTTCTCGGTTGTTGCCGCGGTCTTCTTCTCGCCCTGGATGGTCAGCACGCCGTCAACCATGCTGACATCGATGTCCTCCGGCTTTACCCCCGGAAGGTCGGCCTGGAGAAGGAATTTATCCGCTTCTTCCTTGATATCGACGGCAGGCGCCCATTCAGCGGTTGCCGCCGATCCGTCGCCGGTGGTGCCTTCGCGCGCACGGTCCAATTCACGATGCAATTGGTGCAGCAGACTCCATGGTTCATAACGCGTAATAGCCATGACTCCTCCATAATTGAAGTGGGTTGATAAGGCTTTCCGGATCGCCTTTCCATATGAATATGGTGGCGCCTGATGCGTTTTCAACCCTTCAATCCATATGATCCGGAGATGAAGAATATTTTCCGGCGGGAAGGTTCCGGAACGAAGGACCGGGGCGTGTCTTCCTGCTCCACGCCTCAGGCGAGCGGCAGTTCGCCGCTGCGCATACCAATGGCGCCGATTTTCTCCACTGCCCGTACATAGGCCAGGCTTTCATGCAGTTTTACCAGAGATGCGGGGTGAGGATGGCCACGCATGCGCGCGAGGCGAATGACACTGATGGCGGGAATATCCCATTTCAATTCCATCAGCAGCGCTTCCGCGGCATCCGGATTGTTGCAGACCAGCACCATGTCGCAGCCCCCATGCAAGGCGCTCTGCGCCCGCTGCAGCATGTCTCCCACCACCCCTGCGCCGGCCATGTTCAGGTCGTCGCTGAAAATGCATCCTTCGAATCCCAGGCTGCCGCGCAGGATTTTTTTTAGCCAGATTTCAGAAAAACCGGCCGGCAGCGAATCGACCGCGGGATAGATGACGTGGGCCGGCATCACCCCCGTCAGGCCGAGGTCGATCATTTTGCGGAAAGGAGTCAGATCGCTCATTTCTATTTCCGCATAGGGCCGTTCATCCACGGGCATCTCGAAGTGGGAGTCCGCCGCGATATAGCCGTGGCCGGGAAAATGCTTCCCCACGGCCGCCATGCCTCCCAGCCTGAGTCCCACCGTCAGGCCGCGGGCGAGTTCCGCGATCGCTTCGGGCCGGCTGTGGAAGGCGCGGTCGCCAATGACGCTGCTTTGCCCGTAGTCCATGTCAAGCACAGGCGCAAAGCTGAAATCCACTCCTGCCGCGCGCAGTTCCGCGGCCATCACATATCCAACCTTCTGCGCCAGGTGCCGGGCCCGCACGGGATATTCATCCCAGATTTTTCCCAGCTCTTGCATAGGGGGGATGCGGGTGAATTCTTCACGAAAGCGCTGCACGCGGCCACCTTCCTGATCCACGGCGATCAGCAGCGACGGCGTGCGCAGAGCGTGAATTTCCGCGGTCAACTGCATGAGTTGCTCGAATGAAGAATAGTTGCGGGCAAACAGGATGACTCCGCCTACCAGCGGATGCAGGAGTTTTTTTCTGTCGTCGGCGGTGAGCTGGGTGCCGGCGATGTCGAGCATGACAGGTCCGAGTGACATGATTTTATCGCTTATTGCACATTGGAAGGAATGCATGAGCCGTTTTCCTGCCGGAAAGGCGGAATGCGACCGCGTAAGGCGCCGTTATTTTTCAAGAATGACAAACGCACAGGCGAGGCTCAGTTCGTCGCTGATCGAAAGATGATGGCGCGTGATGCCTTCGTTTTCCGCCAGCATCGTCAGGGCAGGGTGAAACCTGAAGTAAGGCTTGCCCAGAGAGTCATGGGATATGCTGATGTGGTTCAGGCTGACCGGATAACGCACCCCGGTGCCGAAAGCCTTGGCAAGCGCTTCCTTGGCGGCAAAACGTTTGGCCAGGAATACGGCGGGCTGCACGCTTCGGAGATAATCGGGCCATTCCTCGTCCGTCAGCAGCCGACGGGCAAACCGGTCCCCGTATTTTTCCAGCAGGCGCGCGATGCGCGGGGTTTCGACCAGGTCGGTGCCGATCCCGTAGATCACGCGCGTGCTTCCGCCATCAGCCTTTTCATTTCGCGCACCGCCTGATCGAAGCCGACGAAAAGCGCGTGTGCGACAATGGAATGACCGATATTGAGTTCGGATATTCCCTCGATCGCGGCGATGGGTTGCACATTTTCATAATGCAGCCCATGCCCGGCATTGACTTTCAAACCCTGATCGATTCCTCGTGTCACGGCCGCGCGCACCCGCTGGAGCTCATCCTGCTGCTCCTGCATGGAGCGCGCATCCGCGTAGTGGCCGGTATGTATCTCGATGACCGGCGCCCCCGCCCGTGCCGCGGCATCCACCTGCGCGTCGCGGGCGTCGATGAACAGGGATACGCGAATGCCCGCTTCGGCCAGCCTGCGACAGGCGTGTTGCACTGGCTCGAAGTAGCGCGCCACATCCAGGCCTCCTTCGGTAGTCAGTTCTTCGCGCCGTTCCGGAACCAGACAAACGTCATGCGGCCGGATGCGGACCGCGAAATTGATCATTTCCTCGGTGACCGCGCTCTCCAGATTCATGCGGGTTCTCAGTCTGCTCCGCAGGATTTCCACATCGCGGTCCTGGATATGGCGCCGGTCTTCGCGCAGATGCAACGTGATCGCATCCGCGCCGGCGTTCTCCGCAACCAGGGCGGCCTCCACGGGGTCGGGATAGATCGTTCCGCGTGCCTGCCGCACCGTCGCGATGTGATCGATGTTCACGCCCAGTTCAATCATCGTGGGAATCCGCTGCGCGCATCGGCTCGATCCGGCAGGGGCGAACTGCCTGTTTTCTGGTCATACTCGTGTTCCTTCCTTTACTGTCCTTTCCGTCGCCGTCTCGGGCATCTTTCGGTACCTTTCGAGCATCCTTGGGCGGGAGATATGCCGTTGCGTTCAAATATGGTAGTTTAATCTTTTTGTCCGGCGAGGTCACGGCGAGGTCACGGCGAAGTCACGGCGAAGTCACGGCGAAGTCACTATGGCGCTTCAAAACAAGAAAGAACGAATCGATCTGCCGGACCCGCGGGTTTTTTTCGCGGCAGAGCGAACACTGCTCGCCTGGGTGCGCACCGGTCTCACCATCATGGCGCTGGGGTTCGTCATCGCCCGCTTCGGCCTGTTTCTATTGCTGCTGCATGCGCAAACGCAAGTTGACCCGGCTTCCATCGCGCCTTTGCGCAACTGGTCCTCCAGCCTTCTGGGTGGAATCCTCACGTTCGCCGGTTCCGCCATCATCCTGGGCGCCTTCTATAACCACCACCGCTTTGTTGGCCTGCTTTCCCCCACGGACATCCCCTTCCGGGCCTTGCCGTGGCTTGCGTCGTTTCTGTCCCTGTCCGTTGCGGGGGTGGGCGTTCTGCTTGCGCTGTATCTTCTGTTCGAATGAATTTTATGAAAGGACATGTTATGCCCAGCTACACCGGGATGAAAATGACCGCAGCGATATTCGCCATCTTGTTGATCGCAGCCCCGGCTAGCGCGAAGGAAGAGGTGGAGGCACGCCGTCTTGACGAAATCGCTCAGCGCGGCGCTGAAGTCATGCCATTTGACCTCGAAAAGACCCTGCACATATTTTCCAAGACCTCCCGCGGGGGGTTGCAACAGGTGGTGGCGAAGGATGCTTCCGATTCGGAGCAGATCGGGCTGATCAGGCGGCATCTTTCCCGGATCGCGCGGGACTTCGGGAATGGAAATTTTTCCGCGCCGACCCGGATACATGGAGAAGGCATGCCTGGCCTCGCCGAGATCAAAGCCGCGAAACCGGGGCAAATCAGGATCGAGTACAGGGAGCGCGCCGATGGCGCGCAGATAAGCTATGCCACGGCTTCGCCGCGTCTGGCGGCCGCCATTCATCAGTGGTTCGATGCCCAGTTGCGCGATCACGCGCGTCATGCCACGGAGGAGGGGCATCAACAGCATCCTCCTCAGGGAGGAACACCCCATGAGGACACAAAAAATTCACTACAATGAAATGGAACGGTGGAACGTGTTTCGCGATCGCAACCAACCAGGGGGGTAATTTCAATGGCATGTCATGAAAACAGGCGGCGGCAATTTCTGCGATATGTGACGGCGGGCATGATGTCGGCCGCGCTGCCACTTCCCGCCGCGGCGGAGGAAAACAAGGTCAAGAGTGCTATCAGTGCCCGGCCTGATCGCGAATTCATGCCCGATATCGAGATGGAGTTTGTCGCGCGCACAAGCGAAGTCCCCATTCTTCGCGGTGCGGAAACCAGTGTCTTCAAATATCACGGGAAAGTTGTAAAAGGGCCTCAGGCAGCCCTGACGGCCATGCCCGGTTATCTGGGCCCGATCCTTAACCTGGAGCGTGGGCAGAAAATCCGGATCGTTTTTTACAACGAATTGCCTGAACCTTCCATCATGCACTGGCATGGCATGCACGTTCCGCAGAAAATGGACGGGCATCCGATGTACGTGATTGACCCGGGGGAGAGATATGTCTACGAGTTCGAAGTCAGGAATCCCGCCGGCACCTATTGGTACCATGCCCACCCCCACGACATGACCGGCCCGCAGATTTATCGCGGACAAGCCGGATTGATCCGGGTTTTCGATGAGGAGGAGCGCGCGCTGGGCCTGCCGGGCGGAGAATACGATCTCTCGCTTGTAATTCAGGACCGGCGTTT
Organism: uncultured Nitrosospira sp.; assembly: GCA_964466955.1. Classification (GTDB taxonomy): domain Bacteria; phylum Pseudomonadota; class Gammaproteobacteria; order Burkholderiales; family Nitrosomonadaceae; genus Nitrosospira. The sequence continues at coordinate 6,725 of CAYXQR010000142.1, read as the reverse complement.
TACCGCCGGCAATCAGCTGCAATACATATACGGCATGCATGAGCGCATGACGGGGTTCCTGGGCGATACCATTCTCGTAAACGGCCTGCCCGACAGCGTCACGCCGGTAAAAACCCGCGCCTACCGGATGCGGGTGCTCAACGGATCCAACTCGCGCATCTACAAGCTCGGCTGGCAGGATGGCACTCCCCTCATCGTGTTAGGAACGGACGGGGGGTTGCTGGCAGCGCCGGAAATTTACCCTTATATCATGCTCGCGCCCGGGGAAAGAGTGGAGCTGTGGATGGATTTCAGCGGGCGCGAGCCGGGAAGCGATGTCGAGCTGCTCAGCCTGGAATTCGATGTGCCGCAGATGGGCATGGGCATGATGGGTGGCGGAATGCGAGGAGGAAGAGGCATGGGCGGCCGCGGTCCCATGCGTGGCATGGGCGGAATGCATGGCATGAGGGGATTTGCCCAGGGGGAAAAATTTCCCATTGCGCGATTCCGCATCGCGGAGACGGTGAGCGATTCGCCTGAACTGCCTTCGAAGCTCATAAGGATACGCAGCCTGACGGAACGGGACGCCGTCAATACAGCGAATCCCATTCCCATCGCTGCCACGATGGGGCACATGTCCGCCCTCCTGAACGGTCGATCGTTCGAGATGGAGGATGTGATGAGCATGGAACGGATTCCTGTCAATACCATCCAGAAGATACGGATCACCAATGAGGATGCGGGGGGCATGGGTGGCGGCCGAGGGCGGCATGGCATGGGCATGGGCATGATGAACATGCCTCATCCCATCCATCTGCACGGCCAGCAGTTCCGTATCCTCTCGCGCAAGTTGCGTGACGGCGACCCGGACAGTTATGCTACGGTCCAGGAGGGATTCATCGGCAGCGGATGGAAGGATACCGTACTGGTCATGCCTGGAGAGGAAGTGGACATCATCAAGCCCTTCGAGGACTACACCGGTCTTTATCTCTATCACTGCCATAACCTGGAACATGAGGATCTCGGCATGATGCGCAACTTCCTGGTGAGTTGAGAAGCGGAACGGGGGAGGGCGATGGAGCAGGCTGGAGGAAGCAAAGTATGTTCAAGAGGATAGTGGTTGCCACCGATATGTCGCCCTTTGCGGAGCGGGCAGAGGCGCGCGCCGCAATGCTGGCGCATGAGCTTGGATGCGCCCTGGATCTGCTGCACGTGGTGGACCGGCTCGCCCTGGAGTCGCTGCGCACGCTGACATCGCCACCGGACGCGGAACGGCGCCTGATGGAATCGTCCCGCAAACGGCTGGACGAGATCAAACAGTCGGTGTTTGCCAGATATGGCATCCCGGTCACCACGACGACGCTCAACGTGGGGCGCGCGCATACCGAAATCCTTCGCTACTCCCAGCTTCTGGAGGCTTCGCTGCTGGTGCTGGGCGCCCACGGGGGAGGGTTCGTCAAAGGCATGATGATAGGCTCCATCGTGGAGAAAGTCCTCGATACCATCACGTGCCCTCTGCTCATCGTCAGGGAAGAACCCCGCACTTCATACCGGCGCATCCTGATAGGGGTGGATTTCTCGCCATTCAGCCGGGATCAGCTGGAGTATGCGCGCGCGATCGCTCCGGAGGCTGATCCTGTGGTCGTGCACGCATTCGAAATTCCGTTCGAACAGGCGCTGCATCTCGTGGGGATCGGCAACCAGGAGATAAATCTGTATCAAGCGGAAATGAAGGCAGCGCGACAGCACGAGATGGAGCAGTTTCTTGCCGGATTCGGCAGGACCGATGCACAGCCCCGGTATGCGGTCGAATTGGGTGCCGCGGCAGCCGTTATTCGCCGAAAGGCCGAAGAACTCGATACGGAACTGATCGTCGTCGGCAGACAGGGGCAGTCGGCTGGGGAAGGAGGTCTCCCCGGAGCCACCGCCCGAAAAATCATCCAGAGCGCGCAGTGCGACGTGCTGGTGCTGCCATAAGGCGCCGGACGCGTGAGGCAGGATCGTTTCCGATCCTGCAGTTGCGGGAAAATACGGGGTTCCGGCGTCTCAGATCACGTTGAGCGGGATTTTCAGATACGCAATTCCGTTATCTTCCGGAAGCGGCATTTGTCCCGCACGCACGTTGATCTGAACGGACGGCAGCAGGAGAGTGGGCATGTCCAGCGTGGCATCCCGCGCTTCGCGCATGGCCACATACTCGTTTTCGTCGATGCCATCCCGCGCATGGATATTATGAGCGCGCTGCTCGGCCACGGTCGTTTCCCAGCGCGTGGCCCGGCTTGCGGGCGCATAATCGTGACACATGAACAGCCGCGTTTCGGCCGGATAGGCGAGCAGCCGGTGGATCGAGCGGTACAGGCGCCGCGCATCCCCTCCGGGAAAGTCGGCGCGCGCAGTGCCGAGATCGGGCATGAAAAGCGTATCGCCTACAAAGATGGCATCGCCGATCTGATAGGACAGATCCGCCGGAGTATGACCTGGCGTCGAGATCGCTGTGACGGTCAACCTGCCGATACTGAACGTTTCACCGTCGGCAAACAGGTGGTCGAAGTGGCGGCCATCCGGCGTAAAATCCGGTCCCAGATTGAAAATTTTCTTGAATGTCTCCTGAACCTCGGGAATCTCCTTCCCGATAGCCGTTCTGCCGCCCAGCCTGCCCTTGAGATAGTCGGCGGAAGTCAGATGATCCGCGTGCGCGTGCGTCTCCAGAAGCCATTCCGTCTTCAACCGCTTTTCGCCGATAAAGCCGATGATCCTGTCCGCCGATACCGTGCGCGTCCTGCCTGACCTGGGATCATAGTCCAGCACGGGATCAATGATCGCACAGCTGCCTCCCGGCTCGTCATACACGACGTAGCTCAGCGTCCAGGTCGCCGGATCAAAGAATACCTCGATATTGGGTTTCATCTGCGTCCTCTCCTCTAGTTGATCAAGCAACAACTCTTGACATCAATATATTTATAAATATATTATTTGTCAACATAATATTAATATTGAATTTATCTGAAAATAGATTGTCTGTAACATAACAGCAGGTTATTTCTGGCTTCACGCGTAATCGAATATTGGGAGAGGGAGGTATCAATGCTCATTGACTGGAATCAGTTTACTCCATGGTCCGCACTTGCCGGGGGGGCGGTCATCGGTCTGGCTGCCGCGTTGCTGGTTCTGCTCAATGGCAGGATCGCGGGAATATCGGGAATCGTTGGCGGTTTATTTACGGCGGGCAGGAGCGAGGCAGGATGGCGGATTGCGTTCGTTGCCGGACTTGTTGCCGCGCCTCTGGTCTGGCAGCTTTTCCGGCCGCTGCCGCTGATAAGCATCGATGCCAGCCATGCCGCGCTGGCAACCGCGGGTCTGATCGTCGGGATCGGCACACGTTATGGCTCAGGTTGCACCAGCGGTCACGGGGTTTGCGGAATATCGCGCGGATCCCCGCGTTCGGTTGCAGCAACGGTCATTTTCATGGCAGCCGGCGTGCTGACGGTATATCTCGTCCGGCATGTCTTTCAATCATAGGGAGAGGAGCAATATGACCAATCTGGTGGCGGCGTTGTCCGGCTTGATTTTCGGCCTGGGACTGATCCTTGCGGAAATGGCCAACCCGGCAAAGGTTCTGGCGTTTCTGGATGTTGCCGGCCGCTGGGACCCCTCCCTGGCGCTGGTCATGGGCGGAGCGGCAGGGGTCGCTTCCCTGGCGTTCGCCGTGGCTGGCAGGCGCGAACGCAGCTATCTCGGCGCAAAGATGCAGATCCCCCATTCGCGGCTGATCGACCGCAGGCTGATATTGGGCAGTCTTGCATTCGGCATCGGCTGGGGAATGGCGGGCCTGTGCCCCGGTCCGGCTCTGGTGCTGCTCGGCAGCGGAAGCGCAGAGGCCGCCCTGTTCGTTACAGCCATGTTGCTGGGCATGGGCATTTTTGCGATGCTGGAAAAACACAGGACCGCACGTCAATCCGCTTTGCCGCAAGCGGGGGATATCCAGCCCAGCCGGAAGGAGGTCCGATCTTGAACAAGCCGCATGATTTCCCGGACATGGTCAGCATGCGTGTCGCGGCCTCGGCTGCCTGCACCATGCTCAAGGTACTGTCGAACGAAGACCGCCTGCTGATCCTGTGCCAGCTGATCAACGGCCCCAGCAATGTCGGCGAACTGGAAGCCAGCCTGGGCATCCGCCAGCCGACACTGTCGCAGCAACTCACTGTGCTGCGTGACGAAGGACTCGTCGCGACCGAACGCAACGGCAAATACATCATTTACAGCCTCGCCAGCCCCGAGGTGGTCAGGATCATGGAAACGTTGTACAGCATCTATTGCGGAGCCGGTGACAGCGCCAGCGGCAGGAATCGAACTTTATGATCTGAGCATTGCCTGTTTCCGGTCCTGAAGAGCATCAGGCGCTTCCGGCCCCGGTCGGGCAAGTAATTTACCGATGGAGGATGAAAGAATGAACCAGCATACCCCGAACGATGCAGTGCCCGCAGCCACCGCCGCATCCGCGACCCCAGCGGCGCCACCGGCGTTATCGGCGCAACTAGCACCTATGGATGCCGCATGCAACTGGAGCGGAGATTTCGATGTCGTGGTGATCGGCGGAGGCGCGGCAGGCATCGGCGTCACCGCAAGCCTGCTGCGACGCCAGCCTTCCCTGCGCATCGCAATTGTCGAGCCCAGCGACAGGCACTATTACCAGCCGGCCTGGACCCTCGTGGGAGGGGGCGCGTACGACATCGCGAAAACCGTTCAGCCCATGGCCAGCGTCATTCCGCCCGGGGCCACATGGATTCAGGCTGCCGCAAGCGGTTTCGACCCGGATTCCAACCTTGTCCATCTGGCCGATGACCGTTCCATCGGTTACAGTCAGCTGGTGGTGTGTCCCGGCCTGCACCTGGCGTGGGAACAGATAGAGGGCCTGGAAGAGACACTGGGGAAGAATGGCGTCACGTCCAATTACCGCTTCGATCTGGCCTCCTACACCTGGTCCCTGGTACAGGGGCTCAAAGGCGGCAAGGCACTGTTCACCCAGCCTCCCATGCCGATCAAATGTGCGGGCGCTCCCCAGAAGGCGATGTACCTGTCATGCGATCACTGGCTGCGCAAAGGGATGCTGGGCAATGTCAGCGTGGAGTTCAACAGCGCCGCCTCCGTGCTGTTCGGCGTGGCAGCCTTCGTTCCGCCACTGATGGAATATGTGGAGCGCTATGGCGCGCGTCTCGCGTTCAATTCTACTCTCGTCAAGGTGGACGGACCGAGCCGGATAGCCTTCTTCGATATCCGTCAGCCGGACGGAAGCCTGGAGCGGGTGGAGAAACCGTTCGATCTTCTCCATGTGGCCCCGCCTCAGCTCGCGCCGGAGTTCGTGCGCGAAAGCAGCCTGGCTGACGCCGCCGGATGGTGCGAGGTCGATCACAGGACGCTGAGGCATGCCCGCTTCGCCAACGTTTTCTCTCTCGGGGACGTATGCTCCGCTCCCAATGCGAAAACCGCCGCAGCCGTCAGAAAGCAGATCGTCGTGGTCGCGGAAAACCTTCTCGCCGCGAGAGAGGGCAGCCAGCCTGCCACCCTGTACGATGGCTACGGCTCCTGTCCGCTTACGGTTGAAAAGGGCAAGGTCATTCTTGCCGAGTTCGGGTTCGGGGGCAAGCTGCTTCCGACTTTCCGGCTCGATCCGACAGTGCCGCGTTATCTGGCATGGCTGCTCAAGGCGAAATTCCTGCCATGGTTCTACTGGCATGGCTTTCTGAAGGGCCGCGAGTGGCTCGCGCGTCCGTCCAGCGTCAACTGAGCACTGAGCATCGTGCCAGTTTCGCTCGTCGCCCTGTTTTCTGGCGCCCTGGTCGGCGTGATACTCGGGCTGACCGGGGCGGGCGGCGCCATTATCGCCGTTCCGCTGCTCGTTTTCGGCTTGCACTTGCTGGTGATGGAGGCAGCGCCCATTGCCCTGCTTGCAGTCAGCGCTTCCGCCGCTATCGGCGCACTGCTGGCTTTGAAGCAGGGAAGGGTGAGATACCGGGCTGCCGGCTTCATCGCATTCACCGGCGCACTGGCTTCGCCAGCAGGAATCTACGCCGCTCGAACCCTGCCCGACGCGGTTTTGAGCCTCATGTTTGCGGTAGTGCTTGGCTATGTGGCGATCAGAAGCTTCAGGCAGGCGCGAATTCCCACTAGCCCCACTGTCCCCTCTGCCCAAGCCACGGTTGCCTGCCTGCCTGCCACGCCGTGCCAGCTCGACGATTTCAGCGGGCGTCTGATCTGGGATGCGCGCTGTGCCCGTTCGCTCGCCTTGTCGGGGATTGCAGCGGGCTTCCTCTCCGGTCTGCTGGGAGTGGGAGGCGGCTTCATCATCGTGCCCGCGCTTCAGAAAGCCACCCGTCTTCCCATGCGCACCATCGTGTCCACTTCTCTCGCGGTCATCGCCCTCGTATCCGGCGCCGGCGCGTTTGCAGCGACGCTGGCCGGAAGCATGAACTGGACGGTCGCGCTGCCGTTTACGGCAGGTGCGGTCGCAGCAATGCTGCCGGCTGGAAGATTTGTCGACCGCTTCACGGGACCGGCGTTGCAAAAAGGCTTTGCCCTGCTTGCGGCGGCCGTGGCTGCCGGCATGATTGGCAAGATCATTCTGTCCATCGCCGCCGGGTGATAAGCCGATCCGCGGAAGCGTCTGGCCTAATCATTCTGCATTTCCTGTTCCCCTGTTCCCCCTGTTTCCGCCGTTCCCGGTTTTCGTTTGTCGTGCGCGATACTCG
>CAYXQR010000141.1:0-13118 GCA_964466955.1 uncultured Nitrosospira sp. | reverse complement strand
CGTCGAATTCACCCTTTTCAATTGCCCCCAAGGCGCGTGCATGGCTGGTTACCGCAAACTCATCCTGTGCCTCACGGCTGATTTGCCACCGCTGCGCCACTTTTTCCCCGGTGATGCCCATGCCGTAGGCAATCGCAACATTCTCATCCCGCAGGAATATGGCCGGATCAAGCGCCATCTTGTTGCCCGACATCGGTACCATGCTCATGCTTTCCGTCCCGGCGGCGATGATTACATCAGCATGGCCCAGGCGGATACGGTCGGCCGCGAGCGCCACTGTTTGCAGGCCGGATGCACAGAAGCGGTTTACGGTCATGCCCGGTACGCTGTTGGGTAATCCGGCAAGCAGAAGGGCGATGCGCGCTACGTTCAGTCCCTGTTCCGCCTCGGGCATGGCGCAGCCCGCAATCACATCGTCGATCGCAGCGGGATCGAGCCCTTGGCATCGGTCCACCACGGCTTTGATCACATGCGCCAGCATGTCGTCGGGACGGACTGTTTTGAACATCCCCCTGGGGGCCTTGCCTACCGGCGTGCGTACGGCTGCGACGATATAGGCATCCTGAATTTGCCTGGTTGTCATGGTGTGCTCCTCACCCTAATTTCTCAGGGGTTTTCCCGTCTTCAAAGTATGTTCGATACGCGCCTGCGTCTTCTCCGTTGCCAGCAGTTCGATAAAAGCCGTGCGCTCAAGTTCCAGAAACCATTCTTCGTCGACCAGACTGCCCGGCGTCAGTTCTCCTCCGCACATGACGTGGGCGATCTTGCTGCCTATCAGATAGTCGTGTTCCGAGATGAAGTTGCCCTCGCGCATATTGACCAGCATTCCCTTGACATTGGCAATGCCGGCAGAACCAGCGACAGGAATCTGCCGGGCCCTGAGGGGCGGGCGATATCCCGCTTCGGCCAGAGCCAAGGCCTGCGTCTTGGCGACATGGAGCAATTCAAAGCGGTTCATCACAATCTGGTCGGCCGGGCGAAGATAACCGAAATCCTTTGCCTGCTCCCCGCTTTTTGCCACCTCCGCGGTAGCGACATGCTGCACGTAAGGTTTAAGCGAGGCGAACAGGTCGCCGTTACTGGTTTCCCGCGAGGCCCGCAAGGCCAGCTCTTTGCACCCCCCACCCGCGGGCAGCAGTCCCACCCCCGCCTCCACCAGGCCGATGTAACTTTCCAGCGTGGCCACTGCGCGGTCACAGTGCATGATGAATTCGCAGCCGCCACCCAGGGCGAGTCCGTCTACCGCGGCAACCGTGGGAATCATGGAATACCGGAGATCCTGCGATGCCTGCTGGAACTGCGCAATCATCGCTTCCACCTCTGCCAGCTTACCTGCCATTAGCGCATCCGCCAGATTGAGGCTGCGAGCGGCCTTGAGCACAGCGAATTGCGCCTGTTTCCGGAGTTTTTTCGCCAGCGTGCCCAATGCGGAAGGTGGCTCGTCGCTTTTCATGCGCTCGGTCGCTTTTTGCAGATTGGCGCCCGCCGAAAAAGGCGGGTCCGTCTGCCAGATCACCAGCGCGCGCCAGTTGCGCTCCGCCTCCTCTAAGGCCTCCTGCACGCCGTCCAGCACGTCGCTGCCGATGGTGTGCATCTTGGTTTTGAAGCTGAGAATAGCTATGCCGTCATCAGCCAGGCCATTCTCTACAGCACCACCCCCGGTATGCCACAAGCGCACGGCACCGGTTTCGAATATGGCAGTGCCGTAGCACGCTGTTTCGCTCAGCAATCGATCCGGAAAAAGCTGCCTGCGGTAAACCGGCAATGTCGAGCGCGACCTGAAGCTTTTCGTAGAAGGCGCATAGGAACCCTGGGTTCTATGGACACCCTGTATTTCACTATTGACAGCAAGGATTGCGCTTTGACCCAGTTCATGGACCCACTCGGGCAGCGGCGCCGAGCTCATGCTTTTTCCGGCTGCAATATCCTCCTCGATCCACTGCGTTATCTCGCTCCACCCGGCCGCCTGCCACGTTTCGAACGGCCCCTGGTTCCAGCCGAATCCCCATCGCATGGCGAAGTCCAGGTCGCGCGCATTATCGGCAATCTCCTCAAGGTGAACCGCGCAATAATGAAAGACATCACGAAATATCGACCACAGGAACTGGGCCTGTGGATGGGGATGCGCGCGCAGAGCAGACAATCTGTCCGAAGAATTCTTATGCTTGAGTCGCTCTCTGATGTCCTCGTTAATCACACCTTCGGAGAGAACATATTCGCTTTGAGCGAGATCAAGCACATGAATTTCCTTGCCTTTTTTCTGGTATATCCCCCGTCCGCTTTTCTGCCCCAGCGCCTCTTGCGCAACCAGGGAATGCAGCCAGCCGGGTACCTCATAATAGCGGTGCCAGGGATCGTCCGCCAGCGTACTCCGCATGGTTTCGATCACGTGCGCAAGGACGTCCAGCCCCACGACATCGGCCGTACGGAAAGTCGCGCTTTTGGGCCGCCCGATAAGGGTGCCTGTAAGTGCATCCACCACATCGAACCCGAGACCGAACTCACGGGCGTGGTGCATGGTGGCGAGCATGGAGAACACGCCAACGCGATTGGCGATGAAGTTGGGAGTGTCTTTCGCCCGTATGACTCCCTTGCCGAGATAGGTAACCAGGAATGCTTCGAGATCGTCGAGCATTGCCGCATCGGTTTCCTTGCAGGCGATCAGTTCCGCTAGATGCATGTAGCGCGGCGGGTTGAAAAAATGGATGCCGCAGAAGCGATGGCGCAGATTTTCAGGCAACGCCTGGGCCAGCCGGTTGATGGAAAGCCCCGAGGTATTGCTTGTAAAAATAGCATGCTCCCCGAGGTGCGGCGCCACTTTCGTGTACAGCGCCGTTTTCCATTGCATTTGCTCTGCAATGGCTTCTATCACGATATCGCAATACCGGAGCTGCTCGATGTCCTGGTCATAATTCGCAGGCTGGATGGATGGTGCTCTGGCTGAACTGGAGAGGGGAGCAGGATCCAGTTTCTTCAGGTTCTCGATGGCTTTGACGGCGGTGGCATTCGGATCTCCCTCGCTCGCCGGAAGCTCGAACAGCAGCGTTTCCACTCCGCCGTTGACCAGATGCGCGGCGATCTGCGCGCCCATCACTCCTGCCCCCAGAACAGCTGCCTTGCGTACAATGAATTTATGGTGATTCATTTTGGCTTCCTCATTCCGTTGGAACGACGCGCGGCTTGCGGCTTTCGTCTACCGCCACGTAAGTAAGCACCGCTTCGGTGACCTTGCAGCAGATCTCCTGGTTTCCCTGGCGCAATCCCCGCTGGGCGTAAACCGACACATCCACTGTAATGGAAGTGCGGCCAACCCGGACAATGTTCGCGTAGAAGCTGACGACATCGCCGACAAATACGGGCTGCTTGAATACAAAGGAATTTACAGCTACCGTAACGACGCGGCCATGGGCACGACGGATGGCCGGCAGGCTGCCGGCAATATCCACTTGTGCCATGATCCAGCCGCCGAACACATCCCCGGCATAATTGGTGTCGTTCGGCATGGGCACGAGGCGCAGCACCGGGTCGGAGTCTTCGGGGAGCAGGGTTTGAATATCGGCGCTGTCGTCTGTCATGCTTCCTGTCTCAAGGATTTCCAAATGAGAAAAAACAGCGTTTAACGATCACATGTCTTTTATGGCCACAGTGCCAACCGGTCGCACGCATCGGATCAGACCGGCTATTGAGTCAGAAAATAACGGGAGCCTCTCTTTTCCCGCGAAGCGAAAAAATCACTGGCTTGCTTAGTGTCCGTCATACAGCTTGTTCACTTCGTTCCTGTAACGGTTCATTGCATGGGCTCGTCGCAGTTTCAAAGTGGGGGTCAGCATATGATTCTCGATTGTCCATGGCTCGTCCGCCAGCGCTACCCGATATATCTTTGCATATCCGGGAAACTCGGCTATCTGTCGGGTGATCCGCTCCAGCAGAATCTCTTCCACTTTGCTGTTATTTCGCAGACGGCGCCAGTCACGGTCCAGATTATATTGCGCGGCAATGTTTTCCCAATTGGCACTGTTCAGCACGGCCAGCACGACCAGATAGGAGCGGCCTTCGCCTGCAACCATCACCTGTTCGAATAACGAATCGCGCAGGATCGCCGCTTCCATGTTTGCAGGAGGAATCTTCTCGCCAGTCGACATGACGATGATCTCCTTCAGGCGTCCGGTGATGGTAATATGCCCGGCCTCGTCTATACATGCGATGTCGCCGGAATTGAGCCATCCATCGGCTGTCATGATGGCGTTCGTGGCCTCTTCATTGTTCCAGTAACCGAGCATCACGCTGGGGCCGCGGATCAGCAACGCCTGCTGTTCGCCGAGCTTTACTTCGACTCCGGGAATGGGGCGTCCCACGCTCGAAGGGACATTATCCTCCAGGGTATTGCACGACACCACAGGACTGCTTTCCGTCATGCCGTAGCCTTGCAGGATGGGCAGCCCCAAGCCGATAAATATGCGAGCCACTTCGCTCGGGAGTGGCGCGCCCCCGCTCATTGCAGCCCGCAGCCGACCGCCCAGCTTGTGCATGACCTTTCTCGCGACCAATATTTCCAGCAAAGGCCACAGCCAGTGGGAGAGGCGCCTGCGCCCGCGCCCTTGCTGATACTCGAAGCGGCTGTAACCGACTTCCACCGCCAGGCAAAACAATCGCCTGTTCAATGCGGGTCCTTCGGTGAGACGGGCCCGGATACCCCCGTAGATGCGTTCGTAAATGCGCGGTACGGAAACCAGAATAGTAGGCCGAATGAACAGAAAGTCTTCCTGCAACTGATGAATCGAACGTGCATATGCGACTGTAGTGCCCCGCATCATTGGCACATAATATCCAACCGTCCGCTCGAACGTATGCGACAACGGAAGGAATGAAAGCAGCAGATCATCCTGACTGATGGGTACGACCTGCAGGCAGCTGTAGGCGTTGCTCAGTATATTATGATGGCTGAGCATCACGCCTTTCGGCCGCCCGGATGTGCCTGAGGTGTAGATGATGGTGGCGAGTTGATGCGGATCGCGGGTGATCTGGCAACTCCCGGTTCCTTCGTGAGCTTCTGGGGGTACCTCGTCATCCCCTGTTTCATACAGCCACTCATGCAACGAGAGAACGAGGTCATCCGCCTTGTCAGGAATTCCCTGTATGGCGATGACCCGTACCAGGCTTCCGGTCAGTTCCCGGACATCGCCAAATGCCTCCCATTGAGCCAGGTCATCCACGAGCAAGATACGTGCTCCTGCATCGTGCAGCACGTATGCGGCATTCTCGGGACGATCGGCGGTATAGAGCGGAACCACGACGAGACCCTGTCTCATCGCTGCCTGCTCATACATCACCCATTCGGGACAGTTTCTCAGCATTACCGCAACGCGGTCCCCAAGAGCCAGGTGCTCCCGTCGGAGAGCCATTTCCCAATGGGCGATGCGCTCATCCATCTGGGCCCATGTGAGGTTGCGCCACTTGCCGCCGGAGCGGTCGTAATCCCGATAAGCTGGTGATAAAGGTGAGCGACGTACCCGCTCACGGAACAATCCGTCCAGTGTGCCGGCGGCTTCCACCGTGATAATGTCGATAGAGTCAGTTGAACCCGGTTGCATGTTTCCACCCATCTTATTTTTTATCGGATTTGGCGGATCTCGTGAAAAGATGGCTGCTTGATTGCACCCTGATGCATTATTCCTTGCGGGATCGTGTCCGCGTTTTTTCCGATGCGGCAGTCGATGCGCCGCTAAAATCAGAAGAAAAGTCATCAACCATGATGACCTTGCGACGCAGGATTTTCATTTTTTCCATCAATTCCAGTTCGTTGGACGTAATGATTCTCTGTTTGAGCGCGGCCTCGATCCGCTCGCCATCCCCCGCCGGAATCTGGCCCGATTTGACGGCCGTGCGCAACCTGGCTTCCACTGCGTCACTGGCTACCGAGCACTGCAGCGCCGCCTCCAGCGCCCCCAAGGGCTCTTCGCCGGAGGCAGGCAGGTAGATGCCTGCCGTCAGCCTGTCGCGGGATTCTCCCGGGGTGAGCATTAGCCGTGCCACCTTGTGCTCCAGCTCATCCGAAGGTGGAGAAAACGGCCTGCCCCACGGGAACAGAACAAACCGCAGTATTGATCCCCGAAAGCGCCCTGGGAAATTACTCAGGACGCCGTAGAAAGCTTCCTGGGCGCGATAAAGGGTATCCTGCATCGACCAGTGGACCAGCGGCAGATCAGCGGGAGGCCGCCGGTCATCCTTGAAGCGTTTCAATATCGCGGATGCCAGATAAAGCAGGCTGAGGATATCGCCAAGGCGGGCAGACAGCCTTTCCTTGCGTTTAATGGCTCCGCCGAGCGTTAAAAGGGAAATGTCCGCCAGAAAAGCGAAAGCTGCCGTGAACCGGGTCAACGCGCTGAAATAGCGCAGCGTTTCCGGGTCGGCTCCACCAGGGGCAGCTGCAAGGGAAGCGCCGGTGATCGCATGCCACAGCGCCCGTCCCCCGTTTCCCAGCGTAAAGGCAACATGGCCGATCACCGCTTTGTCGAATTGGACCAGGCCGCGTTCCATATCCGTATCGCCTGCTGCCCGAATTTCGCTGAGCAGATATGGATGACATCGTATCGCCCCCTGGCCGAAGATGATCAGGTTACGGGTCAGGATGTTGGCTCCTTCCACCGTGATGCTCACAGGGATGTGCTGATAGCTGCGTCCCAGGTAATTGCTCGGCCCCAGGCAGATGCCCTTGCCTCCGTGTATGTCCATGGCATCGTTGATCGCCTGGCGTCCACGTTCTGTAAGATGATACTTGGCGATGGCCGAGATGACGGAAGGATTTTCGCCCAGGTCCACGGCTCCCGCTGTCATCACCCGTGCTGCATCCATCATGTACGTGTTGCCGCCGATACGCGCCAGTGCTTCCTCCACCCCTTCGAAGTATCCAATCGACGTGTTGAATTGCATGCGCACGATTCCATACGCCCCGCTAGTGCGCGCGGCAAGCTTGGAACCGCCCGTGCTGGTAGCCGGGAGAGATATCGAACGGCCAACCGACAGACAATTCATCAGCATGCGCCAGCCGTGTCCGACCCCGTCGGTGCCGCCTATCACCCATTCCATGGGAATAAATACGTCCTTTCCGGAATTGGGGCCGTTCTGAAAGGCTGCATCCAGCGGAAAGTGGCGGCGGCCGATGCTGACCCCGGGCGTATCTGTCGGGATCAGTGCCAAGGTGATACCGAGATCCTTTCGGTCGCCCAATAGTCCATCCGGATCGTACAGTTTGAACGCAAGGCCGAGTAGCGTAGCAATTGGCCCCAATGTGATATAGCGTTTTTCCCAGGTGACACGCATGCCCAGTACTTGCGGATCTCCTTTGAATTCGCCATAACAGACAATACCGGAATCGGGAATCGCGCCAGCGTCCGACCCCGCCTCCGGACCAGTCAGCGCAAAACAGGGAACCTCGATACCCTTTGCCAGACGAGGCAGAAAATGAGCTTTCTGCTCCTCCGTACCATACTTCAGCAATAGTTCCGAGGGACCCAGGGAGTTTGGCACCATGACTGAAACGGCTGCCGTGCCGCTGCGCGAGGCGATTTTCATGATCACTTCGGAGTGCGCCAGGGCAGAAAAACCGTGACCGCCATACTGCCTGGGGATAATCATGCCGAAAAAGCCATTATCCTTGATGAACTGCCAGGCTGGTTGGGGTAGATCGTGGAGCTCGTGGGTGATGTGCCATTCGTCCAGCATCTCGCACAATTTTTCCACCGGGCCGGCGAGGAAGGCCTTTTCTTCCGCGCTGAGCTTCGGCTTGGGGTATGCAAGTAACTTGTTCCAGTCCGGGCGGCCGCTGAACAGATCCCCGTCCCACCATACGGTACCGGCATCCAGTGCTTCCTGCTCGGTTTGCGAAATTCGCGGAAGAATCTTCTGGAAAGCTTTCAGTACATGACGGGAAACCAGTTTGCGACGCACCGGTGGAACCAGAAAAACGACTCCGGCAGCAAGAATCAGCAGTACTATGAAAGAGTTCAAAGTGGATCTCCCGGATGGGTTGGGTGAGAATCCGTCAAGCGAGTGGGAAGAGCGTCAAGGTTCTCGTCCATCAGTTGCAGGTACTCCGCCACGCACATCGATTTTATTGTCGACCTTCCGGACTCCATCCACCATCCAGGCCAACATGTTGATTCGATCCATCTGCGCTTCATTCTCGGCAAAGCCGCTTAGCATGACCGTACCCGCATGCGCTTCAACCCGGATATCCAGATGCCTGACTTCCGGGTCAGCCTGGAGGGCCGACTTGATCTCGCTATTCAGGGTGCTGTCATCTACTGTCTCCCTGGGAGGGGGTGTCTTCCAGGATTCATGTACCTTTTGTTCTTGCCCGCAACCCGCGATGAGCAGACTGCTGGTTACAGTTATTGTCAGAATGAGCGCTTTAAATATATCGATCATATCTTTCCCTGGATTGAAAGTGGGCTGAGCCTGATAATGAAGTCCGTTGAGCGGCAATGCCGCATTCGGCTCTCTACCGGGAATCCCCGGGCTCTCCCTGCACTTTCGAATTGTCACCGGCTGCATTAAACGTATGCGGCAGGGGAATTCAAGCGGAATTTTTTACCTCATGCTTCAGGTTTTTCTGATTTTATCAGGTCAATCGCCGGATGAGTCGCTTTCGCTCGTCTGTTAAGAGTTTTCAGCTGACGGGTGGCCAAGTATTCGCACACCCGTCTCCCCAGGTCATTATCCAGGCAATCGAACTCCCGCGTATCCTTCATTGAGCGCAGCCAGGTGAGCTGACGTTTGGCCAATTGCCGCGTGGCGGCTACTGCCATATCCCGCATTACCGGCGCTTCGATCCGATCTTGAAGGTGCAGCCATGTCTGCCGGTAGCCTACGCAGCGCATCGCAGGACTTGCCGTCTCCACAGGAAAGTTATCTCGTATCGAGCGGACTTCGTCAATCAATCCACGCCTGAGCATTTCATCGAAGCGCAGTGCAATCCGCTGATGCAACACTTTCCGAATGCTCGGGATCAGCGCGATCTTGATGACCTCGTATGGGAACTCATTATGTCTCGGCTTCCGCAGGATTTCCGACAAGGGCTCCCCGGTCAGATAGCATACTTCCAGGGCCCGCTGAATACGCTGACCGTCCATGGGCCGGATACGCCCGGCGCTGACAGGATCGAGCTGCGACAAGGTCTCATGCATCGCCGGCCAGCCGCGTTCTGCAGCCTCTGCTTCGATCGTTTCGCGCATGTCGCTGTTCGCGGCGGGGAGTTCTGCAAGGCCTTCCAGCAAGGCCTTGAAATAAAGCATGGTGCCTCCCGCCAGTAGAGGAATATTGCCTCGTTCCGCAATTTCCTTCATCGCATGCAGCGCGTCAAGGCGGAATTGTGCGGCAGAGTAACGTTCGTGCGGATCAATCAGGTCGATAAGATGGTGCGGCACAGCAATTCTGGTTTTCGTCGCCGGTTTCGCGGTTCCAATGTCCATGTGCCGATAAACCTGGGCTGAATCCACGCTGACGATCTCGACTGGCCAATGGCGGGCAATTTGAAGGGAGAGGCTGCTTTTGCCGCTCGTGGTAGGCCCCATCAGGAAAATTGCGTTTGAAAAAGCGACGATATCCGTGTCCTTTTGTTTTTTCCGTTATCGATGGGAGCGGGCTGTTCCTGTCGAGCGATTCAGCCTGCAGTCCCTTCCTGATCTTCAGCGAGGATACAATCGGACTCTGCAACACGCGCAGATGGCAGCATCGCGAAATTCGATTAGACGTCATATCCGATTGAATGGCAAGCACAGGTGTTTTCCGTTAGAATTTGCCTTCCCTGTTACCTCATTCGTTCTGTACGCGCACCGCAGACCGCGGTTCTGCCAGAAAGCCTGCCAATTCCGATGATCCTCGTTCTCAATCCCGATACTCAGCCTGAAAGCGACGAGTACAAGCAGTTGTTGACGTATCTGGCCAACTTGCCCGGTATTTCCACGCGGGTGCATAGCGAAATCGGTACGGAGCAGAAGCTTACCGAAGTCTATCTGATCGGAAACACCAAGGCCCTGGCGGTCGAGGATATGCAAATCCTGCCCTGTGTGGAGCAGGTTGTCCGCATCTCGGAGGAGTACCGGGTACTCGGCCGGCACAAGGATGATCACCGCCCTACCCACTTCGACTATAACGGCGTACGCTTCGGTCAGGATACGCTCAATATTTTCGCCGGATTATGCGCCGTTGATACCCTGGAGCACGTCGAGTTGATGATGCAGGCGCTTCGCGACAATGGGCAGGTCTGCACTCGCATGGGGGCTTACAAGCCGCGCACCAGCCCCTACTCGTTTCAGGGGCACGGCAAGGCATGCCTGCCCTACGTTTTCGAGCTGGCCGGGAAGTATGGCATCAGGGTGATTGCCATGGAGATCACCCATGAATCCCATCTCGAGGAAATATGCGAAGCGCTTTACCGGACAGGCAATGCCACGGGGGTCATACTGCAAATCGGCACGCGTAATACCCAGAATTTTGAATTGTTGAAAATTGTTGGCCGGCAGCAGGATTTTCCGGTATTGCTGAAGCGGGGATTTGGCATCACGCTGGATGAGTCGCTCAATGCAGCGGAATATCTGGCATCAGAAGGCAATCGAAAAATCGTCTTCGGTCTTCGCGGCATGAAAACCAACATGGCCGATCCTCATCGCAATTTCGTGGATTTTGCCCATGTGCCAGTTGTCAAGCGATTGACGCGCATGCCCGTCTGCATAGACCCATCCCATTCCGTCGGCCTGCGAGCGGCTTCGCCAGATGGCATACTCGACATCATGCATGTTACCGCCCAGGGCATAATCGCGGGCGCCAATATGGTGCTGGTGGATTTTCATCCCGCTCCAGCCAAGGCACTTGTGGATGGGCCGCAGGCGTTGCTGATGAGGGAGCTGCCGCTTTTTCTGGAAGATGTTCGCCTTGCAAGGGAGGCCTACGAACAACGCGTAACGCTGGTATCCCGCTATCAGGAGGATGCCTCACCATAGCCAGCTTCTATTGAAGGAGCGGCTTTTCTTCCTTTTTGAAGAATTCCATTCACCAGATCGGGAAGCAGGTTTCGCAGGTTTTTCTGCTTTTCCTGCTATTAGCGGAATCAACACCGATCGGGGCTGGTGCCGCTAAGGGAGCGGCGCTGACGCCCGCCATTCCCTCGTCCTCCGCTGTTTTCCCTGCCCGGATAACCGATGATCGCGGAAGGACCTTCCTGCTGAGTCGTCCGGCTCGCCGCATTGTTTCGCTTGCCCCGAACATCACTGAATTGGTCTTTGCTGCCGGAGCTGGTACCAGGCTGATAGGTGTCAGCCGTTACAGCGACTATCCGGATTCCGCCCGATTCCTTCCGGATGTAGGGGATGCGTCCAGTCTCGATCTGGAAAGAATCGTCGCTCTGCGCCCCGACCTCGTGCTCGGGTGGCACAGCGGTACTGCCCGGTCCAGTATCGAAAAGCTTGAGAAACTGGGTTTGCCTGTTTTTGTTATCGACCCGGTCAAGCTGAGCGACATTTCCCGGTTGCTGCGAACCGTAGGGCTGCTCACGGGAACCGTTCCGCAGGCGGAAGAGGCCGCTCATGCTTATGAAGACCAGCTGGAGGAAATAAAGCGGAGCCATGCAAGCAGAATTAAAGTAAGGATGATTTCGCTGATCTGGCATCAGCCGCTCATGACGGTGAATGGCTACCATGTGATCAGTGATATCATCCGTTTATGTGGGGGTGTCAACGTGTTTGCATCATCGCCGTTTTTGGCGCCGGTGATATCCGGGGAAGATCTGCTGCTCGCTGATCCGGAAGCCATCATCAGCAGTGTGATGCCTGGCGGCGTCGAAATGGCGCCTGCAATGCTCCTGCGCCGGCTTCCGCGCGTCAATGCCATCAGAAACAATCATCTATTCTTTATACACCCGGATCTTATCCTTCGTCCGTCTGTCCGCCTGCTGCTAGGAGCAAAACAGCTTTGCAGCCAGCTGGAGCAGGTCCGCTCAAATCCGGGATAGGGCCGGTTTCTCAAAAAACGAGGAATCGATCCACAGCACCCGCGGCCTGAAGAGAATTTCCACGAACTTCTCTTGAGGAAATATATCAATGCTTTAGAATAGCGGTCCGGATTATTCGTGGCTTGATGCGGCTGGAAACAGCGAGGTCACGAGGCGGACAGTGCCTGCACGAGCCATATTTAAGGAGAACAGCCAATGATGAAGGTGTTGCTTGCGAATCCCCGTGGCTTCTGCGCCGGCGTGGATCGCGCTATCGAAATTGTGGAGCGGGCACTGAGTATGCATGGTGCGCCCATTTACGTGCGTCACGAAGTGGTGCACAACCGTTTCGTAGTGGAAAATCTGGAAAAAAAGGGCGCGGTCTTTGTCGAGAACCTTAGCGAAGTTCCGCCTGGCAGCATTCTGATCTTCAGCGCTCATGGTGTTTCTCACGAAGTGCGCCGGGAAGCCGAGGCGCAGCAATTCAAAGTCTTCGACGCCACCTGCCCCTTGGTAACCAAGGTTCATATTGAAGTGGCAAAGATGCGGGAGCAGGGAAGGGAGATCATCATGATCGGCCACGCGGGGCATCCCGAGGTCGAGGGGACAATGGGACAGGCGGAAGGGGATGGCCCTGCAATGTATCTGGTGGAAACCGAAGACGATGTCGAGAAACTGTGCGTTGAGAACCCCGACCACCTGGCGTATGTCACGCAGACCACTTTGTCGGTGGATGACGCGTCACGCGTAATAAAAGCTTTGAAGAGGCGCTTTCCTAAAATTACCGGACCCAAAAAAGATGATATCTGTTATGCAACGCAGAATCGCCAAGATGCAGTGAAAATGATGGTCAGGCAGTGCGACCTGGTCATCGTGGTGGGTTCACCCAATAGCTCCAACTCCAATCGTCTGCGTGAGGTGGCAAAAAATGCAGGCGTGGATGCTTACATGCTCGACCGGGCGGAGCAGCTGCAGGAAGCGTGGCTGGCTGGAAAGGAGAGGATCGGAATCACCGCTGGCGCTTCTGCTCCCGAAGTTCTGGTACAGGAGGTCATTTCCAGGCTCAGGCAGATCGCATCGGGGCAATCCGGAAGAGAAGTGATAGTGGAGGAGCTGAGTGGCGTCGTTGAGT
>CAYXQR010000140.1:0-5104 GCA_964466955.1 uncultured Nitrosospira sp. | reverse complement strand
TGCCTCTGACACCTGCGAAGCCGGAAAAAAGGGGAACAATGCGGCTTTCGATATCTACCTGCATGCCAATCCGGATTTCGACGGCAGTCCGCGCGGCAACCTTCGAAAAAAAGGCCGCACTGGCTGCCGGTCCTGGATATTAAACCCGCGATTCCAATCCAATGAGAAACCGTCCGTGTTTTTTTCCGTAGTGCAACTTACCTAGATGCGTATTCTCGCGGTAATCCTGCTATTGATTGCTTACGGATCCTTGTATCCAGGCGATTTTTCCGCACCGCCCGAGGGCAGCGTAGAAAGATTTCTCACTGATTTCCGCTGGTTTACCTCGCTCGGGGACGTGCTGGGCAATATCGCGTTGTTCTTTCCCCTCGGGATGGCGGGCATCCTGCTTATGCCCGGCAAGCGCGGTAGCAGCAACCATATTCCCGGACTGCTTGTGCTCGCGCTCGTCTATGCGTTCGCGCTCCAGCTAGCCCAGGTTTGGCTGCCTTCCCGTTCGGCAGCCATGGCGGATGTGATGTGGAACATGGCGGGAACCGTGCTCGGCATCTTTGTCGGAATGGCAGTGCCACGACTCGCCATCAGCCATGAATCAAAAATCGAACAAACCGTCGTTCCTCATTCGCTACTGCCATTGTCGATATTGGGATTATGGCTGCTTATGGAATTGGTGCCGCTGGTGCCTTCCTTCGATTGGCAAAAATTCAAGGACGCGCTCAAACCGCTCGTCCAGGATGTTCATTTTTCCTTTCCGCAAGCCATGATGCATGGTGCCGGTATCATGGCGGTTGGATGCGCTTTCCGTGTTCTGGGAAAGCGATCCCCGATATGGCTGATGAGCGCGCTTGCCCTCCTGTTCCTCGGAAAGATTGTTATCGTTAATCTCACATTGGACGCGTCGCTCGTGGCTGGGGTTCTAGCGGGCTGTCTGGCGTGCTTACTCATTCCACGCGTCGGTAGTACAAAAATAATGTTCGAATCGACGCTCGGGCTGCTGCTGGTCGCGTGGAGCATCAGCAGCTTGACGCCTTTCTCTCCTGCCCCTGGGGGAACCTTCAACGCCATTCCTTTTGCGACGGTGTTTAGCGGATCAGTCGAAACGGCCGCTCAGGGCTTCGCGAGATCGTTGTTTATCTATACTGCCGTGCTATGGCTGATGCAAAGAATGGAAGTAAGCGCGAACAAGGCAGCGGCAGGTCTGGCTGTATGGGCAAGTTTACTTGAACTTATACAGATGGGTTTGCTGGGACGGACCGCGGACGTAACGGAACCGATTTTATTGCTGACGGCAGGATGGGTACTATCAACAATTCAGCGTGGTTATAAGCCGTACACGTCATCACAGCCCGCACGGTCCCACATCGATGAGAATGATGTACGAGTCGAAAGGCATGTTACAGGCGCGAGGACGCCTTCGCACCGTTCATGGTGGCGCATGCAACTGCTTAGCCTGTTATGCCTGGCTATGCCGATCTGGCTGCTCCTGCGCTTGCCTGACATACCCTACAATGTGAGGGAGATGTTTCTAGGGGACGGTCATTTTTTTTTCGTGATCGTATTTGCGGGTGCATTATTATGGCTCGGAGCCGGCGCCGTATGGATGAGCAAAAAAATCTTGTCCAGTAAATTGCCCGTCTTCGGCTTCTGCTCATGGACACTTCTAGTCAGCCTCATCAGCCTGCTGCTGCTCACGATGAGCGTTACGCAGGAAAGCATTGACGACATTGCCGGAGCGAACAACTTATACTGGTTTGTCGTCAACAAGGATATGTGGGGTAGCACTTGGCGCGAAATTTTCCTGTTGATGGGGCCCACAGTAATCGGGCTGATTGAGCGCTGGGTGCGCTATTCGGCCGTATACGCCCCGGTGTTGATTTTTTTAGTGCTGATTTTCAGTTTTTTCTATCTGCACGAGCGCAGATCGTTAACCTTGTCTCGATCGTTCTTGCTCATCGGAAGCGCCGGGCCATGGCTATGGCTGGCGAAAGCAGTGACCTTTGACTGGTCTTCCACAGATAATCTGAATGAACTCGTTGCGCGGGACGGACCAATGGGATGGGGGGGTGGAGGTTATCTTTATCTCCTGCTAGGTCTGCTTTGCGTCAATTCCGTCATCACGGTCTTGGCGTTATGCCGTTTCAAAAGCCTTCTCGTTATCGTTATCGCCTCTTTTGCCGCCCTGCCAGTCGGTTGGTGGTTGCTGAACCTCGGCCTGGAGCCTAACGTGGAGAAATACGGATATACATTTTCTGGCGCACAGTTTCTCCTTGGACCGGATCGCGAACATTTACTGACGGATCTGGAACTATTCATGCGTTGGTGCATAGTCCAGACTGGATTCGTCGCGATCACTGCGATCGGTATTTACACTGCCTTATTAAATCCCTACTACAACACTCCGAATCGCGCTCTCGAACCGATGAGCCGCAATTTTCTCGCTTCGGATAGGGGCCGCGGAGCGTAGTATTCTAAACTCCGAGAGGCCTCATTGCCCATCAGCCACTGGTATGGAAAGCCTCCAGCTATTCTCTGAACGATTGTGCATCGGCTCCCAAGGAAATCTTTTATGGGAAGCTATCTCTCATAGTCCAGTCTTGAGATGTTCAACAGGCACCGCCAGTCCCATGTCGCTGACCCGCTGATAACAGAGATGCGGTTCAATGACCCGAACCGATCCTTTCAGAATGACCCGGATGCGTGAACGAGGACTGGACGGATATGAAATCGCAATCGAGTTTGCATGAATGAAGATCGACGCGCAATCCGTTTTCCGGGGAACATGGAACGAAATTCAAGCTCTCCAGCACCTGTTGCGCAGGAACATTGCGACCCGTCGGACTGAAATTGACCCACAAGCTTCGAAGCTTCCTGATGTCATGAATATTTACCAGGTAGCTGAAGAATGCTTGCTCGATAAATCTCCCTTGCACTCGACAAGACAGCATGAAGTCCTCGACTCTTAGCTCGTGCTCCACAGGACGAACAATGGAAAAACCCACTGTGCCGTAGGAACCGTAATTGTCCGTACAACGGAGCACGTACTTTTCGACCTCATGATCCGCAAGGATCGGCAATATTTCGCTACGCTGATACTTGCGTCCCGAAAAATTCAGCTGATTGGTTCGCTGGACAAGTTCGGAGACACGGTCGAAATCCTCATCCGTGTAAGCGTCGACGTATAGCTTTATCTCGCATGCGGCAAGAAATCCGAGGTAATCGGAGCCGAATTTCGTTGCACTCTTCTTGCGGACAAATTCTTCTCGATAAAATTGACTCCGTTGCCTGGCATCGCCGCTGGTCGCCCCCTGATAACGAGGGTTCGAAAACAGGAGATCAATATCGGCAGCGTTGACGCAAGTGACTCCCTGTACGGCCTGCGATACCTCTTCCAATTCAAACGGATTGTCATCGATAAAAGCAAATGTATCCAGACCGATATTGAGTTGCTCCGCAATGATTCTGATATTTTCACTCTTGGGCATCCAGTTGATCTGCGGATACAGGAAAAAATCCGCGATGCCTAATTCTTCCAGTCGTGCCCAAGCACTTGCCTCGTCATTCTTGCTTGCAATACTGAGCAATACCCCGCGTTCATCAAAAAAACGCAGTAGTTCGAGTACTTTGGGGCGTAGTAAAACTGCTTCATTTTCAAGCAATATGCCGTTCCACATCGTATTATCCAGATCCCAGACGACGCATTTTATCTTTGGCTGGCTTGCGCTCTCCCTGATCGGAAGTTTGCGACGTGCAACAAAATCTGCAGTAAGTAAAACAAGTCGCGCCGTACCTTCGCCATCTGGGGTAATAGCGATGTCGAACGGAAGACCGCACTCAGTAACCTTCGAGAATTGTTCACGCCCAAACTCGTGGCTCGAATAGCCAGGGGGGAAAGCTACAGACGTACGGAACGGGGTCGAGAGCTGGGCGGTACGCACCGGCCCGCCCAATCCGCCTGTCACGGACATGTTCAACTGAACCCGCAAAGGAACGTCCATCGGATTGTAAACCTCAAGCAGGAAGAAATCCGGCTTGGATCTGGAATCCGGATTTTTCCGGTGCAACCAGCGTCCGAATCGTTCCAGCATAGCTTGTTCCATATATGACCAGCGCGCATCCCGTGTCAGGCGATGCAGGAATACTCCAATCGCATTGACGAACGGCGCTCCCATACCGATCACGCGTTCCATCCAGAGCGTTACAGCCGCCGGCAGCATCAGTGTATTGCCGCGCGCTTCGATCTTACCCCATTTCTTGAAGGCCATCTCGGCGCCATAACCGCGAGCGGAGGGGAAACGCGGATTACGGTACATGCCAAAGGTCAGGCGTCTGCAGCGCGTGTCGGGTCTGCTCTGATACAGGTCACAAGTGACAAAGCAACTTGGAGCGGCGCATTCGACGCAGTGCTCGCCCCACATCAACAGCGACATTTTGTCAATGTCGGTAATCGGGCTATAAGACGATGAGGGGGCCACTCCGCCATCAGTGTGCAAATGCTTTTCGTATTTATCGAATTCAAACATTTCCGACTGCTACCAAATTCTTTGAAGCAGAGGAGCAGAATATCCCGGTATTAGTTCAGTCTGCATATGAAAGATTTTCCAAGGGGAGCGTATGCCAGGTATGGAATAAAAAAGATATCCTGCTCCTTTTGCAGAAATTCCGCCAAGGCTTTCTGCTCGCCCTGGTCAGGGTCGCCCTTGTAATTGTAGAAATCGTCGAAACAAACGATTGAACCGTTCACGAGATACGGTTTGATGAAATCAAGTACTTGCTTAGTAGAAGCATACAAATCGCAGTCAATATACACGATGGCGGCATTGCGCCCGTGCAGGCGCCGATGCAGATCATCGTTCAGACTCTCGCTGTAAAATCCTTCCACTAATTCGTATTCCTCCCGTGAGATCCTTTTTGATTTGAGAATTGCTTCAAACTCGGGGCGCGTGCAGACAAACTGTCCTTCATACCAAATATTGTCGGGATGGTCTTCCGTCGCAGGCAGTCCCTGGAAGGAATCGAAGCCCCAGAGCTTCATGTCGTGTTGCGTATAACGATGCTTCATCCTGTGAGCGTAACCGAATGTTTTTCCGCGCCAAAGACCGAATTC
>CAYXQR010000139.1:0-13767 GCA_964466955.1 uncultured Nitrosospira sp. | reverse complement strand
GCAAGCAACCGGTCAGGGGCCAGCAGGAACAGGATGCCGATCACCCCGAGACTGCCTGCCCCCGCCCCCAGAATGTCGCAGGCATAGACGCGGCCAGCCTCGCTGCCGAAACGCCACAAAACCAGTCCGATGGCCAGACCGCCGCAGAAGAAGGGCAGCATCATCAGCAGATAAACCGCTAGCAGCCGGGCAAGCTGAGCGTTGTCCCACAGCAGTTCCAGGGGATTGAAGGGAATCCGCTGGGCCAGCAGGAATGCGGCCGGCATCAGCAAGGCCATTGCAGCGGTTGCTGCCACGTAGGCCGCTCCGACACGCGAACTCACTTTTTCTTTCAGCAATGCAAGCGCTGTCCCGCTCGCCCCATATCCCAGCATCGCAGCGCTGATGATCATGTAAGCGAAGTGATGCCATAGCACAATGCTGAACAGGCGCGTGAGCAGCACTTCATATGCCAGCATGCAGGCTGAAAGCAATCCGATGGCGATGAATGGAGGACGCGTCACGTTGCGGCTAATGTCCGCCCGTCAGCGGAACGAAGCTGACCGGCACGATCTGGCGGGTGGTGATGGTTCCATCGGCTTTTTTCTCCACCAGCATCAGGTACTGGGTCATGAACTGCGCACCCAGCGGAATGACCATGCGTCCTCCGGGTTTCAGCTGCTTGAGCAGTGGAGGCGGCACATGGCTTGCGGCGGCTGTTACCATGATCGCATCGAATGGAGCGGCTTCTGGCCAGCCATAGTAGCCGTCTCCGAGTCTCGTATATACGTTGTCGTAGCCCAGCGATTTCAGCCGCTCGGATGCCTGTTTTTCCAGCGGCTCGATAATTTCCATGGTGTAGACTGACTGGGCAAGCTCCGCCAGCACGGCGGCCTGATAGCCGGAGCCGGTCCCGATCTCGAGGACCTTGTCGTGCTCCCCGATTTCCAGCAGATCGGTCATGCGCGCGACGATGAGAGGCTGCGATATCGTCTGTCCATGGCCAATAGGAAGCGGGTGATTGCGATAGGCAAGTGCCGCCAGCAAGCCGGGCACGAAACGATGCCGCTCCACTTTTCCCATGGCCGCCATGACCGTGTTCGCCGGCGCAGAGCTGCCGGACGCGGAAATGACCTCCTCCACCATTTTTTGTCGCAATCCAGCGAATTCAGAAGCTTGCGACGGGAAAACGCAGCAGAAAAAAATTAGGGTGCCGCACGCCAAATAGGGTTTCATAATCCTATTAAAGCAAATTACGGCCACGATGCTGGAGAAGATCAATCGCTGCCAGCCCGATTGCAGTGGCTGGAGATAGGGTTGGGTTAGGCAGGGTTGGCTTGGATTGGACTGTGCAAAAGACTTTTGCCGAAGAAAGCGTGGCGTTATCCTTTCTCGGCACGCGGACTCCGGCAAAGGGTTCGGGAAGAGGGTTATCTGGGTGGAGGCGGCGGTGGAATGCCCGATGGTGGAGGTGGCAGTAATGAACCTCCTCGCGCATTTCCGGCAAAGGGGCGAGACGGATAAGCGATATCAGGGGAGCGCATGTCTGGGTATGGGTTGCCGCTCCTATGACTACCGCCTCTAATCTGACCGTAGACGGGAACCTGGTGTCCTTTCGCGTACATGCATTGTGTATAGCCCATATCGTAGCGCTGCTGGCTCGCGTGCCCCGTTGCGCTGGCGGAATGGGTTCCCGCCAGGCCTCCCAGAAGCAGGCCGGTGCCCGCACCGACTGCGGCGCCGCGCCCGCCGCCAAAAGCTGCGCCTGCTGCGGCGCCAAGTCCCGCCGCTACGGCTGCACTCCCGATTCCGCTGGACATGGAGGCCCGGTTCGGAGCCACGCCGCCGGTCTGCTGATGCGCGAATTGCCTGCAGGCGTAATCGTCATAGCGGAACTGCTCAAAGCTCCTGCCAGCGCCGGGCAGGGCCATCATGCTGGGGCCCGCCGGCATGGAAGTGCATGCAGGCAGCAGCACTGCTGATAGCAGAGCAAGTGCAACCGCAGGTGTTTTGCGTCGCAGCGCCGTTGGGCCGGTCACTGGCTTGGCTGAGGCGCAACCTGCAGCCACCCTTCGGGGCAGGTTTTTACATAGGGGTAGTATCCCTCCGGCTTCCTGCAATAATGCCAGTAGCCGGATGCCGGCGCTGCGGGCTGGGCCTGCACGAATTCCTGCTGGATATAGACTGGCGGTGCCGCTGGCGCCACCGCAGGCGCATAACCATAGCCGTAACCACCATATCCATAACCCCCATATCCATAGCGCCCATATCCTCCAGCCGGGTAACCATACCCATATCCGTAACTGGGAGGATAGTAGGGCGCTCTTGCCCAGGAGCCGAGGCCGTAGCCCAGCACACCCATGCCAAGTGCAAGTCCATAACCGCCGCCCCAGCCGCCATGCCGATGATGATGGTGCCCATGGTGATGATGACCATGGTGGCCGTGACCGTGGTGACCATGACCACGGTGGCCGTGACCATGATGGCCGTGGCCCCCACGCGCCCAGGCTGAGCTTGCCGAAATCGCTGTGAACAGCGCAAGCAGGAAACCCGCACATTTTGCCTGATTCATCTGGACCTCCTTGTCATCCTTTCAGGATCTCAGCGGAACCATTGCTGGATGTACACAGGCGAGGTCGAGGGGCCATAGGCGGGTGCATACCCATAATTCGGCCCATACGCCGCAGGCGGATAACCGTAGGAGGGCGGGTAATGGGGTGTCCGATTGTGGAGGCCCAGACCATAGCCCAGCAAGCCCATACCCAGCGCCAGGCCTATTCCGCTATATCCGCCGCCTCTGTGATGGTGATGATGCCCGTGACCGTGATGGTGATGACCATGATGCCCATGGCCCCCATGGCCCCGGCCGGCCCATGCCGAACTTGCGGGAAGCGACCCGAGCAGCATGAGCGCAACGCACATCAATTTCATTCTTTTCATTCTCGTCTCCACTCCATGGTAGGTTTGCTTTTTAACCGCCGGAACCGTCCAGCCGGGTTTTGCTATGGCTACGCTGATATAACGCATCAATGCGGATTTTGGTTGTCGCAAATTTCAAAAAAATCACAATTAATTCACACTTGCCGCATGCTTCGCATTAGCCGTGCGGATGACGGTGTAAGAAACCGGTAAACCGCTGCGTTTCAGTTGCGTTAATCCCATGCCAGATCACTCAGGCGGGTATGGGCTGTTATGAAGCCCAGCCAAGGTTGTACCAAAGTCCAATTGTCGTCGTTGCCCAAGGGCGTACGATAGCCTCCGCATCGGCAATACGGTCCTGGCAAGGGGTATCGGCTTCCATTCCGTATCGGAAGAGGACAAGCGGATTTGGAAACGGGCGGCGACAGTAGCAAATCGACAGCGAGGAGATTCGAAAATGCATAAAGGTGTGGCAGTGGTGTTGGCATGCGTTCTGATGTGTGGCGGTTCGGCATTGGCTCGTCAGGATGGTTCTGAAAACACTCACAGCAGGGCGGGTGGAAAGGCTGCGGAGCATATGAGCGAGCACGGCCTGGAGAATACGAATGCGCAATGGTCTGAGGGAGCGGCAAAAGCTGATGAGCGTTCCGGCTTGAGGCATCAGGACAGTCGTGGGAACGGCGGCAGTGAAACGGACAGACGCCGGGGCCACGGAAAAGACAAGCACGAAGGTGGCAGGCACGGGAAGGACAAGGGCGATAAAGGGCATAAGGGGCATAAGGATAAAAAAAATCATGAGTCGCACAAGACAGACAAGGCCCATAAAGCACATAAAAATAACCAGAAGGAATATCGATAACACCGGGGCACAGCGCTGCAACGGAGCGAAAATGAGTTTTTGTTGAAAAGTGTCTTGGTCGCATAGGCGGAACAAGCTCCAGCCGGGGCTTGTTCACGGATGCCTACAGGTGGCTCGGAACAAGACTGAGAAAGCAATTCGAGAGGAGAATGATGTCAAACGAATCTGTCAATTACTGGAAATTCGCGACAATCGGCATATTGCTCGTCGGTGCTACTGTCGCCGCGACGCTGCTGGTCACCGGACGTGATTCCGCTACCGGGCCTGCCTCGGATGCCGCGGTATCCGCTTCGGACGCAACCCCGGTCGCCGCTGAGGAGCCCAATCAGAAGCAGGCGGCGCTTCCGGTCGTGACAGAAGAGGCACCTGCGGCGCCCGCGCCCGTCGAGCAGAAGAGCAAGCCTGCACCGAAACCGAGCCGGAACTCTGCCAGTACCGCTCCGCCACCGGCTCCGGTATATTCACCGCAGGCGGCTTACCCTCCGCAGCCGGTTTATTCGCCACAGCCTGCGTATCCTCCTCAGTCCGTGATGGACGCCTGCAACCGGTACGTAAGTGAACAGATACGAGGCAAGGCGGAAGAAGTGTTGACGAATGCAGCGCTGGGAGCTGCGATCGGGGCAGCGGTAGGCGCGGCGGGGGGAGCCATTGCGGGCGGAGGAAAAGGGGCTGGAAAAGGCGCCGCTATCGGTGGCGTGACAGGCGCGGCGGGCGGCACTCTTTACGGGCTCAATGAAACGAAGTCACACGATGCACAGTATCAGGCTGCATACGCATCCTGCATGCGCTCGAAGGGTTACTGAGAGCTTCCTTAAGCATATTCAGCGGCAGCGCGGCAAGTGTCGGCACGCTCTGTCGCCTGGGCTTCCGGGAGCCGGGGCCGGAGCAGTCGGTTTGCATGGCGCGCACGCGCTTATTCCATTACGGGTGGCAACTGCGTGGCCAGCGCATTCTTCTCTTTGGTCGCAGCGCCCAGCAGGGCGTAGCCCAGCAAATTTCCCTGCGCACTCCTGAAGAGCGCCTTGACGCCTTGATCATCTTCCTCGACTACCCATTCACCCTGCGCACCTGCATCAGGTGGTGATACCACGGTGGGGCAGGCGGGTGTCTTGACCAGCACAGGCATGGCGGGATAGCGAACGGGTGTGGGGGTTTGAGCCAGTGTCGCCGCCAGGCCCCGGGCCGCGTGCATGATAGGCATGACGAAAGGCAGTACGCGTCCCTGCACTTCGGCGCAATCGCCCAGAGCATAGATTCCAGCATGTCCGGTTTCAAGCCACCGGTTTACCGAGATGCCGCGATTAACAGCAATGCCGGCTGCTTCAGCCAGGGCGGTGCGGGGCCTCAACCCAACAGCGGAAAGCACGAGATCCGTCTGTATCGTTTCCCCGTTTGCAAGGGTGACGCGCAGGCTTTCATGGATACTTTCCACGTGCTGCGGTGCTGCACCCAGATGGAAAACGATACCGGCGGCTTCCAGCCGGCGCTGGATGAACGTTCCGCCTTGTTGCGGCAGAAGCCGTCCCAGAGGTTGCGTGCTGATATCGATCACCCGTACCTGGTACCCTGCCATGGCGAGATCGTTGGCAAACTCGCATCCGATCAGTCCCGCGCCGAGGATGGTGACGTTCTTCTTTCCTTCGAGCGCGCCACGCAAGCGCTGATAGTCATCAAGGTCATTTACGGAGAGAACGTCCTTCGCGCCTTCTCCCTCCAGTGCCAGCCGGATCGGGTCAGCGCCGACGGCGAGAACGAGCTGGCAGTAGGAAAGCTTTTCTCCGTTCTGCAAGGTTAGCGTTTTGCCGGCGGGATCGATGGTTTCCACGCGAGTGTGGGGATGGACCCGGATTTTCAGTTGTTCCGACATTTTTTCGGCGTTTGCCGTTACGATGGATACAGGGGTTTTGCTCATTGCCAGGGCGTTGGAAAGCATGGGCTTGGAGTAAAATCCGCCGTGATCGGATGAAATGATCACGATAGGCGTTTCCGCATCCAGCTTGCGAAATTCGCGTGCTACTGTGTAGCCGCCGAGGCCGCTGCCTATGATTACAATGGGTTCCTGATTCATGTTCGTTCGCTCATTTGTACGGAGCCGATCTTCATGCCCCACGCCGGGCGTCTCCTTTCCCGGATATTTCCGCAGCTGATCAATCTGATATGCATGCTCCGGCTGCAATCATGAGCAACGCCGCATGCGTGGAATCTCCCCGAAACCTGATCATCCTGGCTCCTGTAAAATCATCAAACCAATAGTGATTGGACTTCGATGAGTCAAAAAGTTTTAAAAGCATGTTTTCTAGGCACGTTTTCCACTACCATAATGCCTGCCCTTCACGAGCGCTGCCTGGCGGGTGAGGAATCACGCGAAAGTTTACACTAGGGAAACGCCTTTGCAGCGACTGCCGTGACAGGGCTGAACGCCGAAAAGCGGCGGAATACATAACGAATCATCCGATGAGCTTCCACTTACGATGAGGAACGAAAAGCCGGTCAATATCGGTTTTATCGGGCTTGGGATCATGGGAAAGCCGATGGCCGAAAACCTGCTTCGCGCAGGATACAGCCTGTTTCTGCATTCGCGCAGCGGCGTACCGCAGGATTTGCTCGAGCAGGGCGGCAACGCCTGTCTGTCGCCCAGCGAGGTGGCACGCAAGGCCGAAATCATCATTACCATGCTTCCCGATACTCCGGATGTGGAGCGGGTGCTGTTCGGGGAGAATGGGGTGGCCGAGGGGCTCTGGGAATCAAGAGAATCGAGGGAATCTGATCATGTCCCTGGCGGAGGCAAGATCGTGGTGGATATGAGTTCCATTTCTCCCATCGAGACCAGGAGATTTGCCGCCGATATGAACCAGCTTGGATGCGATTACGCAGACGCACCGGTTTCCGGCGGCGATATCGGTGCAAAAAATGCAACGCTTACCGTCATGGTGGGTGCCAGTGCAAGCGTTTTTGAAAGGATCAGGCCGATCCTCGAAACAGTCGGCAAGACCGTCACGCTGATCGGAGCGAACGGCGCGGGCCAGGTCTGCAAGATCGCCAATCAGATTATCGCCGCCCTTACGATCGAAGCGGTGGGAGAAGGGCTTCTTTTTGCTTCGAAAGCGGGAGTTGATCCAGCGAAGGTCCGACAAGCGCTGATGGGTGGTTTTGCCGCGTCCCGCGTTCTCGAGGTTCACGGTGAGCGCATGATCGCACGGGCATTCGAGGCCGGATTCCGTGTCGAATTGCACCAGAAGGATCTGGGTCTGGCGCTCGCCGGCGCGCGCACGCTGGGCCTGAGCTTGCCCAACACGGCGACCGTCCAGGAAATGTTCAACGCGTGCATCGCGCACGGAGGAGCAAAGCTGGATAGCTCGGCAGTCGTGCAGGCGCTGGAAAAACTGGGGAACCACGAAATTGGGCGAACACCAGTGCAAATGGATGGTCGGACGGAATAACGGTTGAGTTTAATGAACAATCCCGAACTCGTTGCCAGACTGCAAACGGTACTTCCTGGGGAAGCGATACTTCACGAGGCGGAAGATCTGAGGCCATACGAATGCGACGGACTCTCTGCCTATCGGCAGACGCCGATGATTGTGGTCCTGCCCCGGACCGAGCAGGAAGTGGCGGCAGTTCTCCGCGTCTGTCACACAATGCGTGTTCCCGTAGTGGCGCGGGGGGCCGGCACGGGCCTGTCCGGTGGAGCCTTGCCTCACGCGGAAGGCATCCTGTTGTCTCTTGCGCGACTGAAGCGCGTACTTGAACTTGACCCCGTGACGCGAATCGCGAGGGTGCAGCCGGGGGTCCGTAATCTGGCGATCAGCGAAGCGGCAGCGCCCTTCGGGCTGTACTATGCCCCCGACCCCTCCTCCCAGATTGCCTGCTCCATCGGTGGCAATGTAGCCGAAAACTCGGGCGGCGTGCACTGCCTCAAGTACGGACTTACCGTGCACAATATCCTCAAATTGCGCGTATTGACCATCGAAGGCGAGCTTCTGGAAGTTGGAAGCGAGGGCCTGGATGCGCCTGGTTACGATCTGCTGGCGCTGATGACGGGGAGCGAAGGCATGCTTGGCATCGTGACTGAGGTGACCGTCAGGCTCATGCCCAGGCCGGAGAAGGCTCAGGTGGTCCTTGCAGCGTTTGACGATATACGTAAGGCGGGCAACGCAGTGGCAAACGTGATCGCCGCAGGTATTATCCCGGCAGGCATGGAAATGATGGACAGGATCACCACGCATGCCGTCGAGGAGTTTGTTCACGCCGGCTATAACCTGGAGGCTGCGGCCATTCTGCTGTGCGAATCGGATGGCGCCGCGGAAGAAGTGGCGGAAGAAATCCGCCGCATCGATGAGATCATGCTCCAAAGCGGTGCCATCGAAGTGAGGACGTCGCGCGATGAGCCTGAACGGCTCCGGTTCTGGGCGGGGCGAAAGGCAGCCTTCCCCGCAGCGGGCCGCGTTTCTCCTGACTACTATTGCATGGACGGGACGATTCCGCGCAAGAATCTTGCGCAGGTATTATCCGGAATCGAGCGCCTTTCGGCAGAGTATGGCCTTCGCTGCATGAACGTTTTTCATGCCGGCGACGGCAATTTGCATCCCCTGATTCTCTACGATGCCAACCGGCCGGGGGAGCTTGAGCAGACTGAGCAATTCGGCGCCAAAATACTCCAGATGTGCATCGATTCAGGTGGAACGATAACAGGCGAGCATGGAGTGGGCATCGAAAAAATCGATCAGATGTGCTCCCAGTTCAAAATGGGCGAACTGGAAATGTTCCATGCGGTAAAAGCAGCGTTTGATCCCGACGGCCTCCTGAATCCCGGAAAGGCAGTGCCATCGCTGCGCCGATGCGCTGAGCACGGCGCCATGCACGTGCATCGAGGCGCGGAGAGGTTTCCCGAGCTGCCGAGATTCTGAAACCGGGCATCATCCAGAGCCAGGCCGCCGAATCATGCAATCCATCATCGATCAATTTGCAGATACGATCCGCGCAGCCGCTCAAAACGGGAAAAAATTACGTACCTTGCGCATACGCAGCGGTGGTACGAAGGATTTTTACGGCAACCTGGATACGAGCGCCATGGACGGTAGCACGCTTGATGCAAGGGCCTATGCGGGCATCGTGGATTACGAGCCCACCGAGCTGGTGATTACGGCTCGGTCGGGCACCCGACTGGCTGATCTTGAAGCCCAGTTGGGCCGCCAGGGACAAATGCTGGCTTTTGAACCGCCCCGTTTCGGCCCGGACGCCACACTCGGCGGTTGCGTGGCAGCGGGCTTGTCAGGGCCTCGCAGAGCATCCGCAGGCGCGGTGCGCGATTTCGTGCTGGGGGTTCGCATGCTGGATGGAAGGGGAGAAGATCTCGCTTTTGGCGGCCAGGTAATGAAGAACGTCGCCGGCTATGACGTGTCTCGTCTGATGACCGGCTCGATGGGCACGCTGGGCTTGTTGCTGGAAGTATCGCTGAAGGTGCTGCCTTTGCCCGCCCGGGAGCTTACTCTGCGTCTGCTGATGAGCGAGGCGGTGGCAATCGAAAAAATGAATGCCTGGGCGGGCAGGCCGCTGCCCATATCGGCGACCAGCTTCTGCGACGGTGAGCTCAATGTCAGGCTTTCCGGAGCGGAACCCGCCGTGCGGGCTGCCCGCGTGGTGTTAGGGGGAGAGGAAATATCTGATGGAGCGGCTTTCTGGGAATCCGTGCGCGAACAAACGCACCCGTTTTTTCTATCCCAATCGTCCATCCAGCTCTGGCGTTTGTCCATGAAATCGAGTGCCGCGCCGCTATCGCTGCCTGGAAGGCAGCTGATCGAATGGGGCGGGGCCCTCCGGTGGCTGATCATCGACACGGAGGCGGAAGCTGATCAGGACGATTCGATGGAACGCGCTATTCGGAATGCCGCACAAAAAGCCGGGGGACATGCAACATTGTTTCGCAGCGACAAACCCTCCATGGCCGTATTTCACCCGCTCCCCCCCGCGATGATGACAATCAGCCGGCGCCTGAAGGAAAAATTCGACCCGATGCACCTGTTCAATCCGGGCAGACTGTACCGGGAGATATAGCCATGCAAACTCATATCGCTGACTTTATCAAGGATACCCCTGAGGGGAAGGAAGCGGAAGAAATATTGCGCAGCTGCGTCCACTGTGGTTTCTGCCTTGCTGCCTGCCCCACCTACCAGTTGCTGGGAGATGAACTGGACAGCCCTCGCGGCCGTATCTACCTGATGAAACAGGTTCTGGAGGGCGAGGCGGTCACGGAAAAGACCCAGTTGCATCTCGATCGCTGCCTCACCTGTCGTGCGTGCGAGACCGTGTGTCCGTCGGGGGTACGTTACGGGCGCCTGGTGGACATCGGGCGTGGCATCGTGGAAAGAAAGGTCGGACGCAGCCTGGCAGCTGGAACGATACGTTATGTATTGCGGCGGACGTTGCCTGACTCAAGCCTATTTGGCTCCCTGCTCAAACTGGGCCGTTCTGTGCGTCCACTGTTGCCCGGGATGCTGAAAGAGGCGGTGCCGGCGGCGCGGCCGACTACAGGGGGTGAATTGGGCGCGTCTGCCGGCGGTGTGTGCCATTCCCGTAAAATGCTGATACTCGAAGGTTGCGTGCAGCCGGCACTTGCGCCTGAGATCAACGCCGCCGCCGTCCGCGTGCTGGACCGGCTGGGCATAACGCTCCTAAAAGCTCCCGAAGCGGGATGCTGCGGTGCAGTGTCTTACCATCTCAATGCCCAGGACGAAGGGCTGGACTACATGCGGCGCAATGTGGATGCCTGGTGGCCCTATATCGAACCGGAGGGCATAGAAGCCCGGGAAAGTGGCAACGTGGAAGCCATCGTCATGACAGCCAGCGGGTGCGGCGTGACTGTAAAGGAATATGGACACCTGCTGCGACATGATCCCGCTTATGCGGCAAAAGCGGCGCGCATCGCGGCCCTGGCGCGGGATATCAGCGAGATTCTGGATGGGGAGAACGAGGCGCTGGCACGACTCATCACCCAATCTTCCAGTACCGGGAGTGCCGCCAGGGCAGCAGGAGCGACTGAGCCAGAGGAAAAGATCGCTTTTCATTCTCCCTGCACGCTCCAGCATGGGCAACGCGTTCGCGGTATGGTCGAGAAGATTATGATAATGGCAGGTTTCGAGTTGACCCATGTGCCGGACGCACACCTTTGCTGCGGATCAGCTGGAACGTACTCGATTCTCCAGCCAGAATTGTCAAGACAGTTGCTGGAAAATAAAGTGACAGCGCTTGAATCCGGCGCGCCCGCACGGATAGCGACGGCCAATATAGGTTGCCTGATGCATATGCGTGGCGGTACGACCTTGCCCGTTGAGCACTGGATAGAGCTGCTGGATGAAAGAATTTCCGGAACACCTGATTAGTCTTTTGCGGCAGGAGGCCGGGTTTTTCTGTGAATTATTTCGCTGAGTCACATGCAATCATTCATTTATACATGAACCGCTTATGAGTTTCGTTAACAAGCCAATGGCCAAGAAAGCCAATTCCGCCCCTCTTCCTCCCAGGATGGTCAGATTGCTGCGGGAATCCGCCGGGCTTGTGCTTTTGGGCATGGCGCTTTATCTGGTGCTGATATTCTACGGATACGACCGCGCCGATCCAGGCTGGTCTCATAGCGGAAACGTTCAAACTCATAATCCAGGCGGAACGGCCGGAGCATGGCTTGCCGATCTTCTTTTGTACCTGCTGGGTATTTCAGCGTGGTGGTGGGTCGTATTTTTTGTTTTTCTGATTTCCTGGACTTATCACCGCATCGAGGGGGGAATATTCGATCGTCGCCCGTTAGTTCTTTCCGTCGTTGGTTTTTTCATATTGCTTGCTGCCAGCAGTGGACTGGAGGCGCTTCGCTTCTACTCGCTTAAAATGGTGTTGCCCCAGACCCCAGGGGGAGTGCTGGGTTTCCTGATCAGCAGAAATCTTTCGGAGATGCTCGGCTTCACGGGCGCCACGCTGGCGCTATTGATTCTGATCGCAATCGGTTTCAGTCTGTTCTCGGGACTGTCGTGGCTGCGCTTTGTCGAACGGCTGGGTGCAGCCATAGAAGGGGGGTTCCTGTTTTTTGGACAGCGCTGGGAAGCCTGGGGGGATCGTCGTGCAGCGCTGGTTTCCCCAACCGGGCGCGACGAGGTCGTCGAAGTCGGCAAGAAACGTTTCCGGGAACAGGCGCCGCTTCGTATCGAACCACCCGTTGCAGTCATTGCAAAGTCCCCGCGCGTAATCAAGGAAAAACAGGCTCCTCTGTTTGCCGACCTGCCAGATTCCTCGTTGCCTCCGCTGCGACTGCTGGATGAGCCGGCGAAGAAGGAAATTGAGAGCCTGTCCGCTGATACGCTGGAATTCACCTCTCGCCTGATCGAGCGGAAGCTGATGGATTTCGGGGTGGAAGTCAAGGTTGTCGCGGCCTATCCCGGCCCGGTCATTACCCGCTATGAAATCGAGCCCGCCGTAGGTGTTAAGGGAAATCAGATTCTCAATCTGGTGAAAGATCTGGCGCGGTCCTTATCCGTGGTCAGCATCCGGGTGGTTGAAACCATTCCCGGAAAGACCAGCATGGGCCTGGAAATACCGAACCCCAAACGGCAGGTCGTGCGGCTGGCGGAAATTCTCAGTTCACAGGCATACGCGGACATGGGTTCCCCGCTGACCATCGCGCTGGGCAAGGATATTGGGGGCCACCCTGTCGTGGCGGATTTGGCTAGAATGCCGCACGTACTGGTGGCGGGAACAACCGGATCGGGGAAGTCGGTTGCAATTAACGCCATGATTCTGAGCCTCATCTACAAGTCGACGCCCGAGCAGGTGCGCCTGATCCTCGTCGATCCCAAAATGCTCGAATTGTCCGTATATGAAGGAATTCCCCATTTACTGGCGCCGGTCGTCACCGATATGCGCCAGGCGGCAAGCGCCCTCCGGTGGTGCGTGACGGAAATGGAACGGCGCTATAAGCTCATGTCTGCACTAGGAGTGCGCAATCTTGGAGGTTACAACCAGAAGGTGCGTGATGCGGTCAGGAACGAGCAGCCGATAGTCAACCCCTTCAGCCTGACTCCGGAAGCGCCTGAGCCACTGGAGGAAATGCCGCTCATTGTTGTCGTAATCGATGAGCTCGCTGACCTGATGATGGTGGTGGGCAAGAAGGTCGAAGAACTGATCGCGCGGCTGGCTCAGAAGGCCCGCGCTGCTGGCGTCCATCTGTTGCTGGCCACACAGAGGCCTTCGGTCGATGTCATCACCGGCTTGATCAAGGCCAATATCCCCACCCGTGTAGCGTTTCAGGTATCGAGCAAGGTCGATTCACGCACCATTCTTGATCAGATGGGGGCGGAGACACTGCTGGGCCAGGGAGACATGCTCTATCTCCCGCCGGGCAGCGGTTATCCGCAGCGGATCCACGGAGCTTTCGTCGCGGATCAGGAGGTCCATCGGGTGGTTGAATACCTCAAGGAGCATGGAGAGCCGCGTTACGTGGACGGTGTGCTCAATACTTCTGAAGAAGAAGGGAGCGGTAGCGCGAGTGAGAATGGCGGGATTGCAGGGCGGGAAGGTGGCGAGGCCGACCCTCTTTACGACGAGGCGGTAGCCATCGTGCTCAAGTCGCGGCGTGCCTCCATTTCACTTGTGCAGCGCCATTTGCGTATCGGATACAATCGGGCGGCGAGACTGATCGAAGAGATGGAACGTGCAGGACTCGTCTCGGCGATGCAAACCAATGGTAACCGGGAGGTGCTGGTTCCGGCGCGAAACGAATGACAACAAAGGGGCCGGCAAGTGGATAAGACTCGGGTAAGCCGCCCCATCCTTGATAAAGGATGAGGCGGCAGACAAGCGCGTTTCAGTTAATCGTCCGCCACTTGTTCAGGGAACGATGCGGTTGTTGAGGATGACTTTGCTCTGGCCGTTCCAGACAACGTCGGTCAGGTTGGAGTAGCGGGTGATGATCTGCGCTGCAATCCCTCCTGCAAAAAGCCCCGACCAGCCCAGAATGACAAAGCCCC
>CAYXQR010000138.1:0-4824 GCA_964466955.1 uncultured Nitrosospira sp. | reverse complement strand
CGATTCATCGCGCTGTTCAGGCGGCCCGCGTGCAGGGTCTGGAAGCCGGGGGTGTCGACGAATATGAACTGGGAGTGCGCGTCCGTGACAAAGCCGTGGATACGGTGGCGCGTGGTCTGGGATTTGCTCGAAGTAATGCTGATCTTCTGCCCCACCAGATGGTTGAGCAGGGTGGATTTGCCCACGTTGGGACGGCCCACGATCGCGACGTAGCCGGAACGATAGGCGGAGTCTTCGGCGGAATGGCCTGGGTTGTCGTTCATCTCGTACCGGAAAAATCAGGCACAGCATGGGAGGGCGGCGGCATCTTCACCGCCAGCCGGGGAGTGCGGACGGTCGATCGGATATAGTAGTTCACGCAGTCCGAGCCGGTTCAGCCAGTTCAGCCAGTTTAGCCGGTTCAGTCGGACGGGCAAAGCCGTTCATAGGCCTGTCTTGCCGCTTCCTGCTCCGCCGCGCGGCGGGAAGGACCTTCGCCTTCGGCGCGAATCCCCTGTTCCGCAACGATGCACTCCACCTTGAACTGCTGCTGGTGGGCTTCACCCGAAGTGGCGAGGACGACATACTGTGGCAGCGCCTGCCTGCGGCTTTGCAGCAACTCCTGCAACAGAGTCTTGGGGTCCTTGCCCAATGTTCGCGCTTCGCCCTGCTTCAGCAAGGGGGAGAACAAGGCAGCCACGGTGCTCTCGGCCGGCGCGAAACCGCCATCTAGGTAGATCGCGCCCATCACGGCTTCCAGTGCGTCCGCCAGGATCGAGGGGCGCCGGTGCCCGCCGCTTCTCAATTCCCCCTCGCCCAGCCGGATCATTTTGCCCAGTTCCAGCGTCTGCGCCACGTCGACCAGCGTCTGCTGATTGACCAGATTGGCGCGTACCCGTGACAGGCTGCCTTCGCTCAGATCGGGATAATGCCGGTATATCAACCCCGCCACCGCACAGTTGAGCACGCTGTCGCCCAGGAATTCGAGCCGCTCGTTATGAGGCAGGCCATGGCTGCGGTGGGTTAACGCCTGCCGCAGCAGGTCCGGCCTGTTGAAACGATAGCCCAGTTTCTGGCAAAGCCTTTCATGGTCCATGTCCTGACCGGCAGATTTCAAGCTTGAGGTCGTTTCCGTATTTTTCCGTCCTGCCGTGTATCGGGCGTGCCCGTCAGTCGATGGATAAGCCGATGCGCGACAGGTCGCTGAAATTCCACCAGATCATGAACGCTTTGCCAACGATGTTCCGGTCCGGGACAAAGCCCCAGTAACGGCTGTCCGCGCTGCTGTCGCGGTTGTCGCCCATCGCGAAGTAATGGCCGGGCGGCACCTTGCAGGTGAAGCCGCGGTCATTGTAACTGCAGTTTTCATGATAGGGGAACGGATGCACGCCCCCAAGGTGGATGTCGGCTATTTCCGGATTGATGAGGACGTGATACTCGTGCTCGCCCAGCTTTTCCTTGAAGCGGCGGCTGTAAATATAATTCAGGCCGGATTCCACATAGGTGTATTCCCCCGCGGGTTCCATTTTTATGGGAACGTCGTTGACCGTCAGCTGCTTGCCCTGGTAAGTCACCGTGTCGCCGGGGATGCCGACGACGCGCTTGATGTAATCCATCGACGGGTTGACCGGGTAGCGGAACACCATCACGTCGCCCCGCTGAGGGTCCCTGTTGTCGATGATCTTAACGTTGGCGACCGGCAGGCGTATCCCGTAGGCGTATTTGTTCACCAGAATGAAATCGCCCACCAAAAGGGTGGGGATCATCGATCCGGAAGGAATCTTGAAAGGCTCCACCAGAAAGGAGCGCAGAAAGAAAACGACCAGGATCACCGGGAAGAAGCTTTTGGGGTACTCCACCCACCACGGCACCAGCGCATCCGGACCACGGCGCCGCTGGAGCACGTAGCGATCGAGTAACACGATACCGCCGGTGATAATCAGCAGTATCAGCATGATCAGCGGAAAATTCATTCTTTTTCCTTATTTTCGGACAGGAATCACTGATGGTCCTGGGTGCAAAACAAGTATGCCAAACCCGGCCGCCGCAATTCCCGCGTAACCCCCTATTTTAGCAGTAACGCAACCCCTTCCCGGGAGGAATTATCCGCATGCGTCCTTGTGCGGCAATACTTGCCGTCATCCATGTCCGTATTCATCTGCCCGGTATCATTGGGCGCAACTACCCACTACTTCTCGCCCACCTGGAGGATGGCGAGAAAGGCTT
The DNA here is from genome assembly GCA_964466955.1 of uncultured Nitrosospira sp. Taxonomy (GTDB): domain Bacteria; phylum Pseudomonadota; class Gammaproteobacteria; order Burkholderiales; family Nitrosomonadaceae; genus Nitrosospira. The sequence goes on along the minus strand of CAYXQR010000138.1, from coordinate 2,619 downwards.
CCTGGGGAATCTCCACGTTGCCGACCTGCTTCATCCGCTTCTTCCCGGCCTTCTGCTTTTCCAGCAGCTTGCGCTTGCGCGAAATGTCTCCCCCATAACACTTGGCCAGCACATTCTTGCGCAGCGCCTTGATGTTCTCGCGCGCGATGATATGGGAGCCGATCGCGGCCTGCACGGCGATATCGAACATCTGCCTCGGAATCAGCTCGCGCATCTTCTGCGCCAGCTCCCGCCCCCGGTAGGGGCCGTTCGCGCGGTGGACGATCAATGACAGGGCATCCACCTTGTCTCCGTTGATGAGTATATCCAGCCTGACGAGATCGGACGCGCGGAATTCCTTGAATTCGTAGTCGAGGGACGCGTATCCGCGGCTGGTGGATTTCAGCCTGTCGAAAAAATCCATCACTACCTCGTTGAGCGGCATCTCGTAGGTCAGCATGACCTGCCGCCCCATGTACTGCATGTTTTTCTGGATGCCCCGCTTGCCGATGCACAGCGTGATCACCGATCCCACGTATTCCTGCGGGACCAGGATGGTGGCGGTGATGATCGGCTCGCGAATTTCCTCTATCTTCGCGGGATCGGGCAGGCGGGAAGGGTTCTCGATCTCGATGACGGAACCGTCCCGCAGCACGATCTGGTACACCACCGTCGGCGCGGTGGTGATGAGATCCATGTCGTATTCCCGCTCCAGCCGCTCCTGCACGATATCCAGATGCAGCAGGCCGAGGAAGCCGCAGCGGAAGCCGAAGCCGAGGGCTTGCGACGTTTCCGGCTCGTATTGCAGCGAGGAATCGTTGAGCTTGAGCTTTTCCAGCGCATCACGCAGGGCGTCGTACTGGTTGGACTCCACCGGATACAGCCCCGCGAACACCTGCGGCTTGATTTCCTTGAAGCCGAGCAGCGGCGCCACAGCCGGGCGGTCGGCCAGCGTCACCGTGTCTCCCACTTTGGCGGACTTGAGTTCCTTGATGCCGGATATGATGAAGCCGACTTCCCCGGCGCCGAGGGATTCGCGGTTCTTCGACTTGGGCGTGAATACGCCGATCTGCTCGCACAGATGGACCGCCTTTGTCGCCATGAGCAGGATCCGATCCTTCGGCTTCAGCACGCCGTCCATGACCCGCACCAGCATGACCACGCCCACGTAATTGTCGAACCAGGAATCGATGATCAGCGCCTTGAGGGGAGCGGCAGGGTCGCCCTTCGGGGGCGGCATACGCGATACGACCGCTTCCAGAATGTCCTGCACGCCTTCGCCGGTCTTGGCGCTGGCGCGAAGCGCCTCCTGCGCGTCGATGCCGATGATATCCTCGATTTCCTTGATGACCCGCTCCGGTTCGGCCGCGGGCAGGTCGATCTTGTTCAGCACGGGCACGACTTCCACGCCCTGCTCGATCGCCGTGTAGCAGTTGGCGACTGTCTGGGCTTCCACGCCCTGGGACGCATCCACCACCAGCAAGGCGCCCTCGCAGGCCGCCAGCGAACGGGATACCTCATAGGAAAAATCCACGTGGCCAGGCGTGTCGATCAGGTTCAGCAGGTAGACATTGCCGTCGCATGCGCGGTATTCCAGCGCCGCCGTCTGCGCCTTGATGGTGATCCCCCGCTCGCGCTCCAGCGCCATGGAATCGAGTACCTGAGCCTCCATCTCGCGCTCCGAGAGCCCGCCACCCAGGTGGATGATACGGTCCGCCAGCGTGGATTTGCCGTGGTCGATGTGGGCGATGATGGAGAAATTGCGGATATGCTGCATCAGGGATGGGCGGGGTAGCAAAAACAGCGATTGAAGTGAAATGACAGGAGACAAGCCAGCGTATCGTGAACCAGCGCTTTACCGAGGTCGAGACAGCGATACCGTGGCCCGGATTCCGCTTTTCAGCCGCCGACATTGATCAAAAAAGGGGCACATGGAGTGCCCGGGAAACGATTATTCCTTGTTCCGTATCTGCTCAGGAAACAACGATTTTAGCGGATTTTGGGGAAATAAGCATCGGTGCGGCTTCCAACTTCATCAGGTCAGCGGTTAGATGTGTCCGTGAAATCGAGAAAACCTCAGCAGTTTGATCATATTGATGTTCGTGCACAGCCAATAATTATTTGCTCCCACACGGGTTATTGATGCTGTGATAGATAGCCTCTCATAAATCAAATCAGTGTCTATTGATAGGCTTTTCGGGAAGTAACGAGTCTCTGAACAGACGCGAAGGGAACGGGAGAGATATGAAGATGAACGGCGGTATGAACGAGAGGAACGCCGCGAAACTGAGTATCTGCGAGAGTATGAAACAAGAAATTACTGAGTTAAGAAGTTGAAGTATTCCTATATAGACATATGTCCAATAGTCTTTTCTAAGTTAAAGACTAGAATTGGCGCCCCATCCATGAAGCAACTGGTCTAACTATTGTTTTCTCTGCATTTTCAGTTCACACTCTTGTTATATCCGGAGTTTGGGCACCTTCATTAATTCGCTCAACGACTTCATGGATAACCGAGAAAATTTCTTTATACGGAGCTTTGAAAAACTCCCTCCGGCCGGTAACACGCGCAGATGACAGTCTCGTATGAATTTCTTTTTCCGCCAATATACAGTCTGTAACTTCCCAGTCTTGCATAAC
>CAYXQR010000137.1:0-15987 GCA_964466955.1 uncultured Nitrosospira sp. | reverse complement strand
TGTCGTTGGCGAAAAAGGATATCGAGGGCATTACCACGCTGCTGGTGGACGCGGAAATGAAAATGTTTGCAGGGCTTCGTACCCCGGTGATTTTTCTCCAGAACGTGGTCGTAGATCTGCTGCTCGGCCTGGGTTTCAAGGAAGCATTTCGTATTTTCGCCAATCACGTAAAAGCACGTTACGACGCGGAAGCCGGTTTCATTACAATGAATATGCCGTTATTGCTGGATGGGCTGGAAGAGGTGGGGATTGAAAACCCCATTGTCTGCTCGAATATCAACAAGATCGGTTTTCGCATGTGCGGGGGCTTCGAAGCATATCAGCGGGTTTTGCGCGAGAGAAAATTTCGCGCTATCGCCATGTCGGTGTTCGCGTCGGGCGCCATCCCTCCGCGCGAGGCTATCGAATGGGTTTGTCAGCAACCGAATATCGAGGCAATTGTGTTTGGCGCTTCGAGCAGAACAAATATCAGGAATACAAAAGCGCTCGTGGATGAATATTGGCTTGCGGCTTGATCCTTTTCCAAGGTTGTAGCGATAGCGTGCAACCGCCGTTGATCCGGATTCCTGCCGAGATTCGACCGATGATTATAACGTCGGTATAAGTTTGTCGATATGCCGTAAAGGTGGAACAATACGTGAAAAGCGTGTATCTGGTGGCCGGGGCCCGGCCGAATTTCATGAAAATAGCTCCTGTCGTGCGTGCCCTGCAGGCGCATGGAGGCTTGGCATTCAAAATCATCCATACGGGTCAGCATTATGACCGGGAGATGAATGACGTTTTTTTCGAGGAACTGGGTATTCCCCAGCCTGAGATATTCATGGCGGCCGGCGGAGGAAGTCATTCACAGCAAACCGCCAGGATTATGGTTGCTTTCGAGGAGTTCTGCCAGACCGCGCCCCCCGATGCTGTCGTGGTGGTCGGTGACGTTAATTCGACGCTTGCCTGCTCCATTGTTGCCAAGAAACTTGATATTCCGGTAGCGCACGTTGAAGCGGGCTTACGCAGCGGCGACATGACAATGCCCGAAGAAATCAACCGCATGGTCACCGATAGTATTTCCGATTGGTTTTTTGTGACGGAGCCAAGTGGTGTCGAGCACTTGAAGCGCGAAGGAAAAAGCGATTCCGCCATACATTATGTCGGGCATGTCATGGTGGATAACTTGCTCTACCAGGTAGAAAAGCTGGCATATATTGATACGTCCAAGCTTGAAACGGAGGAAGTGAAAGCAGCCTGTATGGCAAATGGGACTCGATATGGAGTAATAACGTTGCATCGCCCAAGCAACGTCGATAGCCTGGAAACGTTGGCAAGTCTCGCCGGAGCCCTCAGGGAAATCGCTACCGAGCTACCCCTGATTTTTCCGTTGCATCCTCGCACGCGGAGCAATCTGGAAAAGTTTTCCGTTGATTTAGGGCCGAACATCACGCTTATGGGCCCGCAATCCTATATGGCATTTCTGCATCTGTGGAAGGATGCCGCGGTTGTGCTGACGGACAGCGGGGGTCTGCAGGAAGAGACCACGGCACTTGGAGTACCGTGTATTACTCTCCGGGAGAATACGGAACGTCCGGTGACGGTGGAGGAAGGCTCCAACATTCTTGCAGGAACCGACCCCACTCGCATAATGTCCGAGGTGCGCAAGGTTCTGAAGGGGGGGCACAAGCAGGGCCGTCGACCCCATTTGTGGGATGGCAAGGCGGCGGAACGGATCGTTGGCGTGCTGGTTAAGGAAATATCGTAAGTACGTATACAAACCTCAGGATGCTTCTCGAGCGATTTGTGCTCGGCCAAAAAATATAGTTACTCTCAGCACATCACTACAGATACTCGCCATACCGAAATTGGGAATTGAATAATTCCCCACATGAATCTGATCTGTTTCTTCTCGATTTACCTTGTTTGCGGATGAGTAGCCTATTCGTCCTGATCGATAGAATTCATATTCAATGGAAGCCCACAAGGCCATGATTCTTGTAACGGGCGGTGCGGGATATATCGGCTCGCATACCTGTGTCGAACTGCTGGAGGCTGGTTTTGACGTCACCGTGTTCGATAATTTCTGCAATAGTCGCCCCGAGGCATTGGTGCGGGTAGAGCATATCACGGGGAAAAGCCTCCGCCTAATCCGTGGCGACTGTAGAGACGGTGCCGCTCTGGCCGCCGCTTTGCGGGAGAGCAACGCGGGCGCCGTGATTCATTTCGCAGGCCTCAAGGCGGTTGGAGAGTCGGTTCGACAACCGCTTGCTTATTATGACAACAACGTGGTGGGAACCCTTCGCTTGCTTGAAGCAATGAAGGAGTGTGGTGTCCGGACGCTTATTTTTAGTTCATCCGCCACCGTTTATGGCGAACCTGCCTGGTTGCCGCTGACTGAAGATCATCCCCTGTCCGCAACAAATCCATACGGACGCAGCAAACTGATGATCGAAGAAATACTTCGTGATTTATATCGCAGTGATTCTTCCTGGCTCTTCGGCATTCTTCGTTATTTCAATCCGGTGGGTGCCCATCCCAGTGGACTGATTGGGGAAGATCCACAAGGTGTTCCCGACAATCTGATGCCATTTGTTGCGCAGGTTGCAGTCGGACGACGAGAGTTCCTGAATGTCTGGGGTAATGACTATGCAACCCCGGACGGGACAGGTGTCCGGGATTATATTCATGTGGTCGACCTGGCAGTAGGACATCTCAAGGCTCTCGAAGCGCTGACGGCCCAGCCACGGCAGGAACAGGGCAAGTGCATGACGGTAAATCTGGGTACCGGTACCGGATATAGTGTACTGGACATGGTACATGCTTTTGAAAAGGCAAGCGGTCGTTCCGTTCCTTATAGAATAGGGGGCCGCAGGGCAGGGGATGTTGCATCCTGTTTTGCGCATCCCGGACTCGCGGCCAGCCTGCTTGGCTGGAAAGCGAAACGGAGCCTCGATGAAATGTGTGCAGATACATGGCGCTGGCAGAGCAAGAATCCGGAAGGCTACAATTCGGTCGTTGCATGAAGCGCCGGTGGGAGTTGCCTGTCTGCTGCGGCTGGATAAAAGAAATTTGCCCTGCTGTCATACAGCATAATAAGAACTCCTGTTTTTATCTGGAACTCCCATGCAATCATTGATACCTGTCGTACTCTCGGGCGGTTCCGGCACCCGCCTGTGGCCGCTCTCCCGGGAAAAATATCCCAAGCAGCTCCTCCCCCTCCTGGGGGAGGATTCGTTATTGCAGGCGACCATCCGGCGGATGGATGGCCTCACGGGCGTGCAGCTCGAGGGGCCCCTCATCGTCTGTAACGAGGAATATCGTTTTGTCATCGCCGAGCAATTGCGGGTCATGGGAAAGAAAGGGACGCTCCTGCTGGAGCCGGTCGGAAGGAATACGGCACCCGCGCTTACGCTGGCAGCTTTGTCAGCCATGCGCGACGAAAGCGATCCGATCCTGCTCGTTATGCCTGCTGATCACGTAATTCTGGATGTCCCGAGATTCCAGCAAGCCGTCAGTCAGGGCATATCGCTTGCCGCGGATGGCGTGGTGGTTACATTTGGAATCGTGCCAGATGCGCCTGAAACAGGTTACGGTTACATCGAGTCCGGTGAACCGTTAGATAACCATGTCGCCAGACGCATCAGGCGTTTCGTCGAAAAACCGGACCTTGCAACTGCCCGTGCCTACCTTGATTCCGGTGCTTACTACTGGAACAGTGGGCTATTCATGATGCGCGCCTCAGTCTGGCTTTCCGCCATCGGCATTTGTCGTCCCGACATCCTGGCAGCGTGCCGCGCAGCGTGGAACAAGGGTCAGGTGGATGGCGATTTTCTCCGTATAAACAAGGAGGCGTTTCTGGAATGCCCTGGCGATTCCATTGATTACGCTGTAATGGAGCGGCTCGCTACCGAAGACGGTTTATTGCCCGTTGGCGCATTCATTCAACTATCCGCAGGCTGGTCGGATGTCGGTGCATGGGATTCGTTATGGCATGTACTGCCGAAGGATCAACAGGGAAATGTGTCCGAAGGCGATGTGCTGATGAGCGATTGCCAGAATGTGCTGGCTTTGGCCGAGCACCGGCTGGTTGCATGCGTTGGGGTAGAGAACATGGTCGTGATCGAGACTGCGGACGCTGTGCTTGTTGCCCACATGGACAAAACCCAGCATGTGAAGGAAATAGTCGAGCGCCTCAAGCGCGATGGACGGCCCGAAGGCCTGTTGCATCGCAAGGTATTTCGCCCCTGGGGATGGTATGATGCAGTGGACGCCGGGGAACGTTTTCAGGTGAAGAGAATCGTGGTCAAGCCGGGAGCGTCGTTATCGTTGCAAATGCATCATCACCGTGCAGAGCACTGGATCGTCGTGCGCGGTACGGCGCAGGTCATCCGTGGTGAAAGCAGTTATCTGGTATCGGAAAATGAATCCACCTTCATCCCGCTGGGCACCCGTCATCGTCTGGAGAATCCGGGGTGCGTTCCACTGGAAATGATCGAAGTGCAGTCGGGCTCTTATCTGGGCGAGGACGATATTGTCCGGTTCGAGGATGTGTACGGGCGAAAGGAAGGTTAGTATCCTGTAGCTAGTCCACTCGGTCTATTGATCATTCTCATGTGAGATGTAATTCTTCGAGTGTCGGGTATCACGAAGGCAGGTTTTTTTGTCTTCCGTAACCCGTCGCAGTTCACAAAAATAATCGGCCGCAGGTAACTCGGATAACTGCAACAGCGGTTGATTCCAGTAGTTCAAGTTACAACATCCTTATAGGAGGAATCATGAATACATCCTTGAAACAAGCCGTAGCCGTAGCCATGCTGGCTGGCGCCAGCATGGCGGCAAATGCCACGACCACGGACCTTGGTGATATCAGCGCCAGCGTACCGACCACGTTCACCGGCACGGTTCTCGGCGAGAACGCAAGCTTCAGCGACATCTTCACGTTCAATTTCTCGGAGCCGAATGTGGCTTCGGGTTATAACGTAGTCAATTTCCCGGTGGATATTCCTGAGGTAGGGACGCTGGGAACGGTCCTGTCTACAATGTCGCTGGTTTCTTTTGGCGTGGACGGGCTGCAAGGTACGACGGACGACCAGGTTCTCAAATCGGTAGTTCTGCCGTCTGCCGGAAATACGCAGGACCAACTCAGCCTGTCGTGGGATGGACCGCTTACTGGAGGACATTATCTCAACATTTCCGGCGTAACCAGCGGCACGCTAGGTGGCCTGTACAGCGGTTCGATTGCCGCCGCCGTACCTGAGCCCGAAACCTATGCCATGCTGCTGGCCGGCTTGGGGTTGATGGGCGCTGTCGTACGCCGTCGGGGTGCGCGTAAGACGTCCTGAGCAAGCTAGAAGCTCCGTTGAATTTTTTTAGAAGTTGTATCACGGCCCCCTTGGGGGCCGTTTTTTTTGATGTCAACGTTCTCCAAGCCCCTCAGAACCGCTCTGGATGAGGTTGCGCAGCGACTCAGGGGGAGACGGGCAGCGGCAACAGAGTTAGGGTAGAATGAGGGTGGTCTACGGAATGGCGGGAGTCTGGCAGCGATACCGGACGATTGATCAAGAGAGGTATCGATCAGGAGAGATATTGGTAGGCGCGATTGGACTCGAACCAACGACCCCCACCATGTCAAGGTGGTGCTCTAACCAACTGAGCTACGCGCCTGGGAGACGGAATTTTATCCGAAATGAGCCTGACGTTCAAATTATAATACCGGATTTTTGCGAGAATAGTTCAGTTCCGGTCCTGGTATCGTTACCGAAACAAGAGCGTACTCTAAATTCATGGAAAAAATCCGGCTGTCAAAGCTCATGTCGCAACAAGGGCTGTGCTCCCGACGAGAAGCAGACCGGTATATCGGCCGCGGGTGGGTGTCCGTGGACGGGCAGCGCATCACGGAATTGGGCATCAAGGTATCTCCCACTCAGGAAATAAGGCTGCATGAAGTTGCCCGAGCACAGCAGTCTATTCAGGTCACAATCTTGTTGAACAAGCCAGTAGGATATGTATCCGGCCAGCCGGAACCGGGCTATAAGCCTGCGGTCAGTCTGATTAATAAAGAATCCTATTTTCATGGCGATCGAACTGCCAGAAATTTCAATCCGGTACATCTGAGAGGGCTGGCTCCTGCCGGAAGGCTGGATATCGACTCGACCGGACTGCTGGTGCTCACGCAGAACGGACGCATTGCGCGACAATTGATTGGTACGCAACCGGCGATCGAAAAGGAATATCTCGTGCGAGTGGAAGGGATATTGTCGAGAAACGCACTAGGTTTGTTGAATCATGGGCTGAGTCTGGATGGGCAGCCACTCAAACCTGCCGAAGTCGTTCAGCAAAATAAGGAACAGTTACGCTTCATCTTGCGCGAGGGAAGGAAACGTCAGATACGTAGAATGTGCGAACTGGTTGGATTGAAAGTGATTGGCCTGAAGCGCGTTCGTATCGGCAGGATCAGACTTGGCGCGCTGCCGCCGGGGAAATGGCGTTATCTGGGGGACAGGGAAGAATTCTGATTCTCTTCTTCTACAAAAGAACAGAATGAATGTGATTGTTCAGGGCTGACAAATGATTCTTATAACAGGCGGAGCGGGTTTTATTGGATCGAATTTTGTGCTGGACTGGCTTGGCCGGTCGGATGAGGGAATCATCAACGTCGACCTGCTGACCTATGCGGGCAATCTGGAGAACCTCGATGAAGTGAAAGTGGATGAGCGTCACATTTTCGTTCAGGGCGACATCGGGGGCAGCCTTCTCATGGCCGGCCTGCTGGAACGCCACCGCCCCCGTGCCATCATCAATTTTGCTGCCGAGAGCCACGTCGACCGCTCCATTCACGGTCCCGAAGACTTCATTCAGACTAACATCGTAGGCACTTTTCGCCTGCTGGAGGCGGCGCGCCAATACTGGGGTGGCCTGCCACAGAAGGAGAAGGCAGCCTTCCGCTTACTGCACGTCTCCACCGATGAAGTCTATGGCTCTCTGGCCGCAGGCGACGCCCCCTTCACAGAAACTCACCGCTATCAGCCCAACAGTCCCTACTCGGCCAGTAAAGCCGCCAGCGACCATCTCGTGCGGGCATACCACCATACCTACGGACTGCCGGTTCTGACCACCAATTGCTCCAACAACTACGGCCCCTACCAATTCCCGGAAAAACTCATCCCTCTCATCATCGTCAATGCTCTTGCGGCCAAGCCCCTGCCCGTCTATGGGGATGGCCAGCAGATCCGCGACTGGCTCTACGTCAAGGACCACTGCAGTGCGCTGCGGCGCGTCCTGGAGGCGGGCAGGGTCGGAGAAATCTACAACATCGGGGGCTGGAACGAAAAACCCAACCTTGATATCGTCCAGACCATCTGCCACCTGCTGGATGAGCTGCGCCCGTTGAAGGGCGGAGCCCATGGCGACCTGATCCAATTCGTCTCTGATCGTCCCGGCCACGACCGGCGCTATGCAATCGATGCACGCAAGATCGAACGCGAACTCCACTGGAAACCTGCCGAAACCTTCGAGACCGGCATCCGCAAGACCGTACAATGGTACCTCGACCATCCGGCGTGGGTGGAACGCGTCCAGTCTGGCGCTTATCGCCTCTGGATGGAGAAGCACTATCGCGGGGTCAGTGCATGAAAATCCTCCTGTTTGGCAAGAACGGCCAGGTAGGATGGGAATTGCAGCGCAGCCTTGCCCCATTGGGCGAAGTCATTGCCCTGGACTTCGACAGCCAGGCAGACGGGCCGCATGCCTTATCGCTGTGCGCGGATTTCACCCGTCCGGACGAACTCAGGCAGACCGTGCGCAACGTCGCCCCGGATATCATCGTCAACGCAGCCGCCCATACCGCCGTGGACCGCGCCGAGAGCGAACCGGAACAGGCTCGCCTCATCAACGCCCGTGCTCCAGCCATCCTGGCGCAGGAAGCTGCGGCACTGAGCGCATGGCTCATTCATTATTCCACCGACTACGTCTTCGACGGCAGCGGCAGTGCCCCCCGCATGGAAACCGATCCCACGGGGCCACTGAACGTCTACGGCGCGACCAAGCTCGAAGGAGAGCGGGCGATTCTCTCCTCCTGTTGCCGCCATCTCATCTTTCGCACCAGCTGGGTCTATGCCGCGCGCGGCGGCAACTTCGCCAAAACCATGCTGCGCCTGGGCAGGGAGCGCAACAGCCTCACTGTCATCGACGACCAGACAGGCGCCCCCACCAGCGCGGAACTGCTGGCCGATATCACCGGCCATGCCATCGCAGCTACCCGTTCGAGAACGGATCTGGCTGGCCTCTATCATCTGGTCGCGGCTGGCGAGACTTCGTGGTACGATTATGCCCGCTTCGTCCTGGACTTTGCCCGTGGTCGAGATATTCCTCTCAAGGTCGCACCCGAGCACATCCTCCCAGTGGCCAGCGACGCCTATCCAACTCCGGCGCGGCGGCCGCACAACTCGCGCCTGGATACCGCAAAGCTGCAACATGCCTTTCAGCTGAAACTGCCCGCCTGGCAAGGCGGTGTGGAGCGCATGCTGACCGAAATACTCGAGACTTCATCCTGATCCAGCCCATGAAACAGTACTATGGCCAAGCGTAAGGGCATCATCCTCGCCGGCGGCTCCGGCACCCGGCTCTATCCTGTCACCAAGGCCGTTTCCAAGCAGCTGCTGCCAATCTACGACAAGCCGATGATCTACTATCCCCTGAGCACACTCATGCTCGCGGGAATACGCGACATCCTCATCATCTCCACCCCCCAGGATACGCCTCGTTTCGAGCAACTGCTGGGTGATGGCAGCGACTGGGGGCTCAACCTGCGCTATGCCGTGCAGCCGAGCCCCGACGGGCTGGCGCAGGCTTTCATCATCGGCCGCGACTTCATCGGGGGCGGTGCCAGCGCCCTGGTGCTGGGGGACAACATCTTCTATGGCCACGACCTGCACCTGCAGCTTGGCCGGGCGATGGAGAGGCAGAAGGGCGCTACCGTGTTCGCCTATCACGTGCAGGATCCGCAACGCTATGGCGTAGTAGCCTTTGATGCCCAGAACCGCGCTTCATCGTTGGAAGAGAAACCCGCCCGCCCGCAGAGCAACTATGCCGTGACCGGCCTCTATTTCTATGATCAGGAGGTGGTCGAGATCGTTGCGGATCTCAAGCCCTCCTTGCGAGGGGAACTGGAAATCACCGATGTCAATCGCACTTATCTCGAGCGCAGTCAGCTGAATGTCGAGATCATGGGCAGGGGCTATGCGTGGCTAGATACCGGCACGCATGAGAGCCTGATCGAAGCCAGCAACTTCATTGAAACCATCGAGCATCGCCAGGGTCTCAAGGTAGCCTGCCCGGAAGAGATTGCATACCGCCAGGGCTTCATCGATCAGGAGCAGCTACAGAGGCTGGCGCAGCCGCTGGTCAAGAACGGCTACGGCCAGTATCTCATGCGTCTGCTGCAGGAACGGGTCGTTACATGAAAGCCATTCCGACAGCCATTGCCGATGTTCTCATCCTTGAGCCCAGCGTGTTTGGCGACAGCAGGGGATTTTTCCTTGAGAGCTTCAATCGAAAAGCCTTCGGGGCCATAACCGGACTTGACGTGGATTTCGTGCAGGACAATCATAGCCGTTCGGCCAAGGGCATATTGCGCGGGCTGCACTACCAGATCCGCCGGCCACAGGGCAAGCTGGTGCGGGTGGTGCGCGGCGCGGTATTCGACGTCTCGGTGGACCTGCGCCGCTCCTCGCCCACCTTCGGGCAATGGATCGGAGTAGAACTGACGGAGGATAACCATCGTCAGCTCTGGATGCCGCCAGGGTTTGCCCATGGATTCTATGTGCTCAGTGATCGAGCGGATTTTCTGTACAAGACCACCGATTATTACTTTCCCGAGCATGAACGCAGCCTCTCGTGGAATGATCCGGCGATTGGCATCTCGTGGCCGCTTGAGCGAGGCACGGAACCCGTCGTTTCCGAAAAAGATAAAAATGCAGCAAAACTGGCTCAGGCAGAAGTGTTCGAATGATCAATTACGCACCGAAGTTATACTGTCGCGGACAAATTAATTCATGCATGAATGGATGAAATTGCCCTGCGGGTACAGACGAAAGATATTTTATCAACCCCCGGCTACATAATGACCAATCCAGGACGGGTATGTGAACGGAGTGGAAGCATCTTCGAAACATGCGTGAATGACTGACATGGAATCCAGAGAAGCGAAGGTAAGCCAGGATTTTCCGTTGCGGGAAGCGCACAATCTTGTCCGCGATCTCATGAAGCCTAACCCCTGGATCTATTGGACGGATTTTCTGTTTCATATCACCCTGGGCTGGGTGGCCTTCATCACCGTTCTGTCGACTCCGCTATTGTCCTTTTGGCAGCTTCTGGCGGGTACCATCGCCACTCTTGCGTTCTACCGCGCGGCAATCTTCATCCACGAACTGGCACATCTCAAAAAGGGCACATTCGGGCAATTCCGGCTGGTATGGAATATTACCTGCGGCATACCCTTGCTCATTCCTTCTTTTACGTATGACGGTGTACATAGCGACCACCATAAACCAGATGTTTATGGAACTGCGAAAGACGGCGAATATATTCCCTTCGCAACGCTGAAACCGGCCGTAATGGCCGGTTATGTGATGCTTTCGTTCATTCTGCCATTATTTTTTATTGTCCGCTTTCTGCTGCTTACTCCGCTGTCCTATTTCATCCCGCCTTTGCGCAGGTTAATCTGGGAGCGCGCCTCGTCTCTCACGATCGATATGAACTACAAGCGGGCGCCGGATGCGATTCGGAATGACAGGTACTGGAAACTCCAGGAATTCGGAAGTTTCCTGTTTATAACGGCTGTGGTTGCCTGCATTTTGCTTGGGATTCTCACTCCCTGGTTCCTGGTGTTCTGGTATGTAATCGCCATGTTCGTTTTTTTATTGAATTCCCTGCGAACCCTGAGCGCACATGCGTACCGCAATCCTGCGGATCATCGGATGGAATTTACTGAACAATATCTCGACTCCATCAATGTTCCGGGTAACTGGTTCCTCACCGCCTTATGGGCCCCTGTTGGTTTGCGTTATCATGCAACTCATCATCTGTTCATGAGCATGCCATACCACAATCTCGGGCAGGCTCAGCGGCGTCTGGTGAATGGGTTGACTGATAATACCCTTTATCTGAAGACGCATCGGACGAGCATGTGGGATGCCTTAAAACGAATCTGGAACGAAGCCGCTGCCACTGCGCGACGAGAAGCCACTTTCGGTTCCTCTGCCACTACGTTGGACGACACCGCAGACCAGCAGAAAAACGCATGATCGACGACATCAACTCAGAGAAATGTCATGGAAAACAGAGATGGTGATCTCGAGGGTCGGATGAGGCAGAGGTGTCAAAAATAGACACATTCTAAAATATGCAACGCTTCACTGCGTTGCACCTGTCAATGTGCATGTAAGGATAGTCCATTCAGAGATCATTCACAGAAAAAACAACCATCATTACTGCAATTGTTTCAATAGAGTTCTTGCATCTTCGATGCTGGAGAAAGGCTTTCCCGTACTCAACAGCTGTTCCAGTTCCTTTCTGGCCCTGATCTTGTCGCCCGATCTGGCCAGGCCCGCCGCGAGATGATAACGAATATCCCCGACTCCAGGGGCCAGGGTTGCGGCCTTTTCCAGGTACGGTAATCCTTTCGCGGCGTTGTCGCGTTCTACCCATATCCATCCAAGCGTATCCAGTATGGCGGGATTCTCCGGTGCAAGCTTGTACGCTTTTTCGGCGTATTCCAAGGCATGGGGATCCTGCTGCTTCTGATAGGCGGTGGCGAGATTGTTGAGCGCAACCACATGATCCGGATTCTGGCGCAAAACCAGGTGATACTGATCTGCGGCAGATTTATTCTGATTGTCCGCGAGATAGACCTCCGCGAGGTACATACGCGTTGATATATCGTCAGGATGCTCCTTCAGCCATTGAATCAGGCGCGGTGTCGCTTCAGCACCCTTGCCCGCCCGAGTAAGCGCGTTATGGAGTTTTACGAGATAGGCTGGATTCTTCTGAAGGGTGAACGCATGATCATAGGCTTTTGCAGCGAGCGCCGGATTCCCTTGTCGTAAGAGCAGATCTCCTTCCGCTACGTACCCCACGGGCAACTTCTGGTGTTGCTTCTGAATCTGCCGTGCCAAAGTGAGTGCTTTTTCGTAATTTTGCCGACTGGATTCCAGCGCCACCATGGCCAGTTGCGCATCAACGTAGTCGGGCTTGATCGCAAGCGCCTTTTTCAAGGACTCAGACGCGGCTGATGGGTTGTTCATCGCCAGATGGAGGGATGCAAGGCGAAACTGGACAAGTGCAGAATCAGGTCGTGCCAAAGCAAGCTGAGTGTAATTTTCGAGAGCCCCGTTCCTGTCGTCATTGGCGAACTGGGCCTGTGCGAGAAGTTCAAGAACGCCGGAATCATCGGGATGGGCCGCCCGTAGTTTTTTTGCGAGCGCGAGCGATTTTTCCTTCTCTCCCGTGCGGATATAATGGGCACCCAAGCGAAGGGAGGGTTGGAGCGCTTCGGGGTTCTCCCGGCTGGCTCGTTCCAGCCAGGCTGTGGCTTCCCTGTTCTGTCCCTGACTGCGAGCAAGATTGGAAAGCGCATTCATTGCCTGAACGTTTTTCCTGTTTTTTTCCAGAAATGCTTCAAGGCGTTTTTTAGCGACCTCTGGCTTCTTCTCCTGCAGATCAAGCTGTGCAAGATTCGCCACGGCGGGGAAATAGTCTGGCTGGATTGCCAGTGCTTTCTCGAAGCTCGCTCGCGCATTTGCAACATCTTTCTTTGCCAGGTACGCGCCACCCTTCAGGTTTTTGACGAGAGGATTGTCCGGATGTTCTTTCTCGAGCGCGGTTGCTGCCGCAAGTGCCTTGTCGAACTCATTGAGACGCATGTGTGTCATGATCAGCAGAATAGCTGCCTGGGACGATTTGGGATCCACCTCCGTTGCCTTTTCCAGTTCGGCAATGGCGCGGCCGCTATCGCCCTGTCCCAGCCTGCTCATACTCAGGGCAGTATGGAACATTGCGCTGCGAGGCGAAATTTTACTTGCTTTTTCAAAGTACTCTGTCGCCTTGGCAAAATCTTTCGCCTGCATGTAGGACTCGCCAGCGAGGGCAAATAGCTGAGGGTCCTGATGATTGCTTCTGAGCGCGGGATTCAGTACAGCAAGGGCCTGCTGAGCCTGGCGGTTCTTCAGAAGAACAGATCCCAGTAATTTCCGTGCATAAAGATTCTCGGGATCTTTCTCCAGGTAGCGCTTCAGATACTCCTCGGCCTGGATCGGTGACCCCAGCGCGATTTGTACAGCCCCTGCCAGAAGCATGCTCGGCATATGATCCGGCACCGAGCGCAGCACTTGCTGCAGGGATTCCAGCGCGGCGGATGGGTTGCCCTGGTTGAAATCGAGCAAGGCCTGGGTATAAAAGACCATTAAGCCGTTGGGTGTTACCTTCCGTGCCGCTGCGATATCCGCCTTCGCAGCATCAATTTTTTTTGCACCGATTTCCAGGATCGCTTTGTTGAGATAAGCAGGAGAACTGTTCGGCTTCAATTTTATGACTTGATCGTAAGCAGCGAGGGCCGGCTCAAGTTTTCCTTGCAAGCGCGATAAATCCCCTTTGAAGAGCCAGGCATCGGCATTATCCGGATTGCTCGTTACCGCCTGCTCGGAAAAGCGTACGGCAGTGTTTATATCTTGTTTTAAGAGCGAATATTTCCCCATCCCGATCAATGCACCGGGATAATTCTGAGTGATCCGCAATGCCTGATTAAACCACTCCTTGGCCTCTTCGGTGCTGCCCAATGCCAGTGATGCGTTTCCTCTCAGAGTCAAAATTTCGGCAGACCTTTTATCTTCCGGAAGTTTCGCCGTTTCGTCCATTACCTGCTGAAACTGTCCCATACCGAGCAAAGTCTGTCCGAGCTCCGGAATGACCTTGCCCGGACTCATTCCCAGGCTCAAAGCCTTCCGGAGTTCTTTCTCTGCCGAGGCGGAATCACCGGTTTTGTTGTAGATCGTGCCGAGGAAGTAGCGCGCTTCGGCATCGTCCGGATTTTTTTGCAGCGCGTTTTTAAGCTGAATAATTGCTGCGTTATGATCGCCCTTTTCCTCATAACGCTTTGCGTCCGCGATCAGGGTTTCGGGATCTTCCGTTTTGCCACATCCTGTAACGCTGCCGCCGAGCAAAGCGGCGGTGATCGTAATCCTCAACAAAGTCCTGGCTGCGCCAGCCTTGCTCCATCTAAGCATATTTCCCTCTTCTTCCTTGTCGGCGATCCCGATTTATATAAGACGCAGTTCCGCCTGCTAGCAAAAAATGGCCATCCTTATGAAATATATGCCGCCTATAATATCGGATCATTTCATCTCCGGGTGGATTCCGAAGTTAAATTGAAATATTGCTGATGCAGGAATGCTCAGCCATGTCGTTGTAGCGGCCACAGCGAAAAGCCGGCCGTTGTTTTCCCTGCGCATCCGCTGCTATATCGGCAGGCAATACGCAGCGGTTCCGTATTTATATAATTTCCCCGAAGGTTGTCGATAGGCCGAATGGATTAGTCGGCTTGCAGAGGATTTGACACCTTTCTATCGTTCATTCCTCGGTATGATATGCTCCCAAGCCATTGGACGAGAATTGGTCTTTAGTACAGTTCAATTCGGAGGAGTCCGATCGGATAATGCTCTGTATGATGCAGACATACCGGAGCCGGTATGAATTTTGATGAAGAAGGGAGATAACTGATGAGTGTGGTAGCGGTAGTTGGACTGGGCTATGTAGGGTTACCCCTGGCAGTCGAATTTGGGAAAAAACGAAAGACCATAGGTTACGATCTTTCCAAAAGCAAAATTGAGAGCTACCAGCGAGGCTTGGACCCGACCGGAGAGGTATCTGGAGAGGATTTGAGGGCGGCAAGCCAGTTGCTCTTCACTGCCGACTCAGCAGAGTTGTCGCAGGCCGACTACATCGTGATTGCCGTTCCTACCCCCGTGGACCTTGCTCATCAGCCCGATTTCTCGGCGCTAAAAGGTGCCAGTGAAGCTGTGGGAAAGCATATGAAGAAGGGAGCAATCGTGATCTATGAATCGACGGTCTACCCTGGCGCAACCGAAGAAATCTGCATCCCTGTCCTGGAGAAACATTCCGGGATGAAATGGAAAAATGATTTTCACGTGGGTTTCTCGCCTGAGCGAATCAATCCAGGCGACAAGCAGCATACTCTTACCCGAATTCTGAAGGTCGTCTCCGGGGATGACGGAGATACACTCGAAAAAATTTCGCAACTTTACGAAAGCGTCATTACGGCCGGGGTGCATCGCGCTTCCAGTATCAAGGTTGCCGAAGCCGCCAAGGTGATCGAGAATACGCAGCGGGATCTGAATATCGCATTGATGAATGAACTGGCCATTATTTTCGATAAACTGGATATCGACACGCAGGAGGTGTTGCAGGCAGCAGGTACAAAGTGGAATTTTCTGCCTTTTCGTCCTGGTCTGGTCGGAGGTCACTGCATCGGTGTCGATCCGTATTACCTCACTCACAAGGCGGAGATGGTCGGGTACATACCCCAGGTCATCCTGGCGGGACGCAGGATCAATGATAGTATGGCGAAGTTCGTGGCCGAGCAGACCATAAAGCACATCATCAAGGCTGATATCAACGTCAGGGGCGCACGGGTAAATATTCTTGGCCTGTCGTTCAAGGAGAATTGCCCCGATCTCAGAAACTCCAAAGTGGCGGATTTGATCAGTGAACTTGAATCTTTTGGTGTCGAGATCCACGTGCATGACCCGGTAGCGGATCCTGAAGAGGCCCGTCATGAATATGGCGTGGAGCTCGTGTCATGGGAGGAGCTGCCTTCCGCGGACGCGTTGATTGTTGCCGTTTCACATCGAGAATTCGTAGAGCGGCCTCTGGCGGACTTTCAGTCGAAGATGTCAAGCTGCGGCTGCTTTATCGATGTCAAGTCCCAGTTTG
>CAYXQR010000136.1:0-15753 GCA_964466955.1 uncultured Nitrosospira sp. | reverse complement strand
CAAGCCCGAAGAGACGGCGCCACCTTCGCCGCCGCCTGCCGATGAGGGAATGTCCAGAGCAATAGAAGTACCGGAATAGACGGTTCCGGAGCCGGTTGAACAATTGATCGAGGTTGCGTTCTAACCTGATCAGGCTTCGCTGGAACTCAAATTTTAGTCGCCGACGTGGTGGAATTGGTAGACACGCCGTCTTGAGGGGGCGGTGGCGAAAGCTGTGCGAGTTCGAGTCTCGCCGTCGGCACCATTTAACGCGAACAGGGCTGAAACCAGCCAGGCCACGTAAAGTGCGGCTAGTTTTCAACTGGTTTGAGCCTCATGCTTTTGGCTGAAAATGCTCGAAAATTATTTTCCTATTCTGCTGTTCATTCTGCTTGGTCTCGCCATAGGCGCCCTTGCCATGGGATTTGGCTGGCTGTTTGGTCCTAAACGTCCCGATAGCGAAAAACTTTCTCCATACGAATGCGGTTTTGAGGCATTCGAGGACGCGCGCATGAAATTCGACGTCCGCTATTACCTGGTCGCCATCCTGTTCATCCTGTTCGATCTGGAGATTGCTTTCCTGTTTCCATGGGCGGTGGTCCTGGACGAGATCGGTCTCTTCGGATTTATCGCAATGATGGTTTTTCTCGGCATCCTTGTCGTCGGATTCATTTACGAATGGAACAAGGGCGCCCTGGAGTGGGATTAACGCTATGAGTACTGATGGAGTAATGGAAAAAGGCTTTGTTACGGCCAGTCTCGATTCCGTCATCAACTGGGGTCGAACCGGTTCCATGTGGCCGATGACATTCGGCTTGGCGTGCTGCGCAGTGGAGATGATGCAGGCAGGTGCTTCCCGTTACGATCTGGACCGGTTCGGCATTGTCTTCCGCCCCAGTCCGCGCCAGTCGGACGTGATGATCGTGGCAGGCACCCTGTGCAACAAAATGGCGCCAGCGCTACGCAAGGTATACGACCAGATGGCGGAGCCACGCTGGGTGATATCGATGGGTTCATGCGCAAACGGCGGGGGCTATTATCACTACTCCTATTCCGTTGTGCGTGGGTGCGACCGGATTGTGCCCGTAGATATCTATGTTCCAGGCTGTCCCCCAACGGCGGAAGCTCTACTCTACGGAATCATCCAGCTGCAGAACAAGATTCACCGCACCAATACCATTGCCCGTTGAGCCGACATGTCTTCTGCCCGTCTGGAAAAGCTCTCCCTTTGCCTCAAGAATGCGTTGACCGAGAAACTGGTCAGCGCGAACGAACGCCTGGATGAGCTCACGATCACGGTGAATGCGGAAGATTCGATTTGGGTCATGCAGACCCTGCGCGATCATCCAGACCTGAATTTCGAAATGCTCATCGATCTGTGCGGCGTGGATTACTTTACCTATGGCGCCGAATCGGTTTCCGACAGCGAGCGTTCGGGAAAACGTTTTGCGGTGGTATACCACCTGCTTTCTATTAGTCATAACTGCCGCTTGCGCGTGAAGGTGTTTGCCGAGGATGATGATTTTCCTGTCATGGATTCCGTGATCAGCGTCTGGCCCGCGGCAAACTGGTTTGAGCGCGAGGCGTTTGATCTGTATGGCATTATTTTCACGGGGCATCCCGACTTGCGCCGCATTCTCACGGACTATGGCTTCATCGGAAATCCGTTTCGCAAGGATTTTCCGCTCAGTGGCAATGTCGAGATGCGCTACGACCCGAATCAGCAGCGGGTGATCTATCAGCCGGTAAGCATTGAACCGCGACAGATCACGCCACGTGTCATTCGCGAGGAACATTACGGGGACAGCGAATGAAACCGTACCCGATCATCATTCCCTTTACCGCGGGCAGTGCCCTGTGTGGCAGGCGGCTTCGGAGGCTCGGGCGGCATGGCTGAGATACGGAATTACACCATGAACTTCGGCCCCCAGCATCCTGCCGCGCATGGGGTATTGCGGCTGGTGCTGGAACTGGACGGCGAGGTGGTTCAGCGGGCCGATCCGCATATCGGGCTGCTGCATCGCGCTACCGAAAAACTGGCTGAACACAAGATGTATATCCAGTCGGTTCCCTACATGGATCGGCTCGATTATGTCTCGATGATGTCGAACGAACATGCTTATGTCATGGCCATCGAAAAGCTGCTCCAGCTCGAGGTTCCCATCCGCGCGCAGTACATTCGCGTCATGTTCGACGAGATTACGCGCATACTCAATCACCTGCTGTGGCTGGGGGCACATGCGCTGGATGTTGGCGCGATGACGGTATTTCTCTACGCATTCCGCGACCGGGAAGACCTGATGGATGTTTACGAGGCGGTATCGGGAGCTAGAATGCACGCCGCTTATTACCGTCCCGGGGGAGTCTATCGTGATCTTCCGGATACCATGCCGCAATACACGGCATCGAAGATTCATAACGAGAAAGCGACCCGTTCGCTGAACGAGAACCGCAGCGGCACGCTGCTGGACTTCATAGAAGACTTCACCAACCGGTTTCCGGCTTATGTCGATGAGTATGAAACGCTTCTTACGGACAACCGTATATGGAAACAGCGGCTGGTAGGCATCGGTGTCGTGTCGCCGGAACGCGCCAAGGCCCTCGGTTTCACCGGACCCATGCTAAGAGGTTCCGGTGTCGAATGGGATCTGCGTAAAAAACAGCCTTACGAAGTTTATGACAGAATGGATTTTGACATTCCCGTAGGCACCAATGGCGATTGCTACGATCGCTATCTGGTGCGCATAGAGGAATTCCGTCAGTCCAACCGCATTATCCGCCAGTGTGTCGACTGGCTGCGCAAAAACCCCGGTCCGGTCATCATCGACAACCACAAGGTTGCCCCGCCTCCGAGGGTAGACATGAAGCAGAACATGGAAGAGCTGATTCATCATTTCAAGCTCTTCACCGAGGGCTTTCACGTGCCGCCCGGAGAAACCTATGCTGCGGTCGAGCATCCTAAAGGAGAATTCGGCATCTATCTCATCTCGGATGGCGCCAACATGCCCTATCGCCTGAAAATCCGCGCTCCCGGTTTCGCCCATCTGGCAGCCCTGGATGAAATGTCGCGGGGGCACATGATCGCGGACGTGGTAGCCATTATCGGAACGCAGGACATCGTGTTTGGTGAAATAGACAGGTAATGACATTGACGGTTAAAAGTTATTCAAGATGCTGAGTGCTGAATCCCTCGGGAAAATCGATCACGAGCTGACCAAATATCCGCCCGATCAGAGGCAGTCCGCGGTGATGTCGGCGCTTGCCATTGCCCAGGATGAGAAAGGATGGCTGTCGACGGAGACGATGGATTTTGTTGCCCGCTATCTGGGAATGCCTCCCATTGCGGTATACGAGGTAGCCACGTTCTACGGCATGTATAATCTGCAGCCGCTGGGCAAATACAAGATCACGATCTGCACCAATCTCCCCTGTGCGCTTTCGGGCGCCAACGAGGCGGTGGCCCGTTTCCGGCAGAAACTCGGCATCGATTTCAACGAGACCACCGCCGATGGAAAGTTCACGCTGAAGGAAGGTGAATGCATGGGATCCTGCGGCGATGCGCCCGTGCTTCTGGTCAACAACAAGCGCATGTGCAGTTTCATGTCCGACGACAAGATCGACGAGTTACTGGAGGAACTTGGTAAATGAGCCAGCCAACGCAGATCATGCTGGCCGGGCTGAATCCTTCGGACCCGGACGACTGGCGACTCGGGAGCTATGAGCGGCGCGAAGGCTACGCTGCATTGAGAAAAATTCTCGACGAGAAGATTCCGCCCGAAAAAATCATCGAGGAAGTCAAGAAGTCCGCATTGCGCGGACGGGGCGGGGCAGGTTTCCCGACCGGGTTGAAATGGAGCTTCATGCCCAAGCAGTACGAGGGGGACAAATACCTCGTATGCAACTCGGATGAAGGCGAACCCGGCACCTTCAAGGATCGGGATATCATGCGCTACAACCCGCACATGCTGATCGAAGGCATGCTGATCGGGGCGTATGCAATGGGCATCAGAGCCGGATACAATTACATACACGGCGAGATCTGGGACACTTATGCGCGCATGGAAGAAGCCGTCGACGAGGCCCGCGCCGCGGGATATCTCGGGAACAACATCCTCGGTTCAGATTTCAGCTTCCAGCTGTACAACCATCATGGTTATGGCGCCTATATCTGTGGCGAGGAAACGGCTCTGCTGGAGTCGCTTGAAGGCAAGAAAGGCCAGCCACGCTTCAAACCGCCCTTTCCGGCAAGCTACGGTCTATACGGGAAGCCCACCACCATCAACAACACGGAAACGTTCGCATCCGTTCCCTGGATCATTCGCAACGGCGGAGACAAGTTCCTGCAGCTGGGCAAGCCCAATAACGGCGGCACCAAGATTTTTTCAGTCTCCGGCCATGTCAACCGTCCCGGAAATTACGAGATTCCGCTGGGCACGCCCTTTGCCACGCTACTGGAAATGGCTGGGGGCATGCGGGGTGGGCGCAAACTGAAAGGGTGCATTCCCGGGGGCTCCTCCATGCCGGTATTGCCGGGCGATGTGATGATGGAAACCGACATGGATTATGACTCCATCGCCAAGGCAGGATCGTTCCTCGGTTCGGGGGCAGTCATCATCATGGATGAGACCACCTGCATGGTGAGGGCACTGGAGCGTCTTTCCTATTTTTACTTCGAGGAATCCTGCGGTCAGTGCACTCCTTGCAGGGAAGGCACGGGCTGGCTCTATCGCGTAGTGCACCGGATCGAAACCGGCAAGGGGCGCATGGAGGATCTGGACCTGCTCAACAATGTCGCAGACAACATTCAGGGCCGCACGATCTGCGCACTGGGCGATGCCGCTGCCATGCCGGTGCGGGCGATGATCCAGCATTTTCGCGATGAATTCGCCTATCACATCGAGCACAAGCGATGCATGGTGTGACAGGACAATATTCATCAATCTTACCGCGATTGCTCGTTAATCCAAGAGCATATAGCCAATGATCAATTTCGAAATCGACGGCAAACCCGTGTCCGTGCCCAAGAATGGCACCGTCATGGATGGAGCCAACCAGCTCGGTATATACATTCCGCATTTCTGCTATCACAAAAAGCTGTCGATTGCGGCCAATTGCCGCATGTGCCTGGTTCAGGTGGAGAAGGCGCCCAAGCCACTGCCCGCGTGCGCCACACCCGCAATGGAAGGCATGAAGGTATCCACTCATTCCGGCCAGGCGGTCACGGCGCAGAAGGGCGTGATGGAGTTCCTGCTCATCAATCATCCGCTCGACTGCCCCATCTGCGATCAGGGAGGGGAGTGTCAGCTGCAGGATCTGGCGGTGGGCTACGGCGCGAGTTCATCGCGCTATACGGAAGCGAAGCGCGTAGTTACGAACAAGAACCTCGGGCCGCTGATTTCCACCGACATGACCCGCTGTATCCATTGCACCCGCTGCGTCCGCTTCGGCCAGGAAATCGCAGGGATCATGGAACTCGGCATGGCGGGCCGCGGCGAGCATGCCGAGATTCTTTCGTTTGTCGGCAGCACCGTCGATTCGGAGTTGTCCGGCAACATGATCGATCTGTGCCCTGTCGGCGCACTCGTCAGCAAACCGTTCCGTTACTCGGCACGCACGTGGGAATTGTCGCGCAGAAAATCGATCAGTCCGCACTGCGGGCTCGGCTCCAACCTTGTCGTGCAGATCAAGCAAAACCGGGTGATGCGGGTGCTGCCGCGAGAGAACGAAGAAATCAACGAATGCTGGCTGTCGGACAAGGACCGATTCTCGTATGAGGGATTGAACTCGGAGGAGCGCCTGAGCAAACCGATGATCAGGCAGGGAGAGCGGTGGCAGGAATGCGACTGGCAGACCGCGCTGGAATTCGTCGCCAACGGATTGAAGGATATCAGGGATAAATATGGCGCGCAAAGCATCGGCGCGCTGGCTTCCCCGCACAGTACGCTGGAAGAACTGTATTTGCTGCAGAAGCTGGCACGTGGACTGGGCAGTGACAATATCGATCACCGTCTGCGCCAGTCCGATTTCCGGCTTGACAGCCATACGAAGGGGGCGCCCTGGCTGGGCATGAGCATTGCGGAAATATCCGAACTGAAGTCGGCGCTCGTCATCGGAAGCAACTTGCGCAAGGATCATCCGTTGCTTGCACAGCGTTTGCGTCAGGCCGTCAAGCACGACATGCAGTTGAACGTGATCAATCCGGTGGATGACGATCTCCTGACGAAGGTGGCAAACCGGTCCATTGTGGGGCCCGCTGAGCTGGCATCGGCACTGGCACAAGTCCTGAAGGCCGTGACCGAATCCAGGGCGGCAGGCGCCCCTGCGGGGACCGAGCAGATATTGAACAGGGTTCACGCAAGCGACAACGCGCGTGCAATTGCAGCAAGCCTCATCGATCATCAGCCCGCTGCTGTCCTTATCGGCAACCTGGCTCAGCATCATCCCCATTACGCGGATATCTACGCGCTGGCCCGGAATCTGGCGGATCTTGCCGGTGCGAAGTTCGGCATACTGGGGGAGGCGGCCAACAGTGTCGGCGCGTATGTCGCGAAAGCCGTTCCAGGGCCAAACGGAGGGCTGAATGCCGCGCAGATGCTGGGTTTCGCAAGCGATGGCGTAACCCGGGAACCGTGTCAGGCTTACGTGCTCATGAATCTTGAACCCGAACTGGACAGCCATCATCCCAGTCAGGCGATCAAGGCACTGCGCGCAGCGGAGTTCGTGGTGATGATGAGCGCATACAGGAGCGCTTCCATGCTGGAAGACGGCTATGCCGACGTGCTGCTGCCCATTGCGCCTTTTACGGAGACATCCGGCACGTTCGTGAATACCGAAGGCCGCGCGCAAAGCTTCAATGGGGTGGTGGCCCCGCTGGGAGAAACCCGGCCGGGATGGAAGGTGCTGCGCGTGCTGGGCAACATCCTGCAACTGGAAGGCTTTGAGTACGATACGCCGGAGCAGGTGCGTGCCGATATACTCCCGGAAACCGGCAGTCTCGATGCATGTCTGGGTAATGAACTGGCAAGTTTTGCAGTGCGCAATGTCGAATCCGGAACCGGGTCCCTGGAGACTGCCCTGCAGCGTATCGGCGAAGTGCCAATCTATCAGGCGGATCCCATTGTGCGGCGCGCGGATTCACTGCAGCGCACACGCGATGCGGCTCCGCCGGCAGCATGGATGCATGGCGACCTCATGTACAGGCTTGGCATAGAGCCAGGCGACATCGTCCGTCTGAAACAGGGGGAAGGTGAAGCGCATCTGCCTGCGGCGCAGGACGACAGGCTGCCGGCCAATTGCGTGCGCGTGCCGTCCGCCCACGCGTTGACGGCCACGCTGGGCGGGATGTTTGACGAAATCGCGATAGAAAGATTGTGACGGACAAGACCATGAAGGACGAAGGCCAGGTTATCTGATGGAATACGCGCAACAACTGTTCGGAGATTTCTTTGGTCCCGAGTGGGGACCGGCCCTGTTTGTGGTGGCCAAGAACGTTCTGCTGATCATCGCCATCGTGTTGCCGCTGATGCTTGCGGTGGCGTACCTGACGTTTGCGGAACGCAAGATCATCGGCTACATGCAGCTGCGCGTCGGACCGAATCGGGTCACCTTCTTCGGCATTCCCTGGCTGGGCGGCTGGGCTCAGCCCATTGCCGATGCGGTCAAGGCGGTGATGAAGGAGATCATCGTGCCCAGCGGCGCAAACAAGGTTCTGTTCGTGCTCGCGCCGATACTGACCTTTGCTCCGGCGCTCGCGGCATGGGCAGTCATCCCTTTTTCGCCGGATGTCGTGCTGGCCGATATCGACGCGGCCCTGCTGTATATTCTGGCGATGACCTCGATGGGAGTTTACGGAGTCATCATCGCGGGCTGGGCCTCCAATTCCAAGTACGCCTTCCTTGGCGCGATGCGTTCGGCTGCCCAGGTTGTTTCGTATGAACTTGCGATGGGGTTCGCCCTGGTTTGCGTGCTGATGATGGCGCAAAGCCTCAACCTGGGGGATATCGTCGAAGGCCAGAAAGGCGCCAGCATGCTCAACTGGTACCTGTTCCCCCTGTTTCCCATGTTTCTGGTGTATTTCATCTCGGGTGTGGCTGAAACGAACCGTGCTCCGTTCGACGTGGCCGAGGGGGAATCGGAAATCGTGGCCGGTTTTCATGTGGAATATTCCGGCATGGCTTTTACAGTATTTTTTCTGGCCGAGTATTCGAACATGATCCTGGTGGCCACGCTTGCCAGCCTCATATTCCTTGGCGGCTGGCTGCCCCCGGTGAATGTGGCGCCGTTCACGCTGATTCCCGGTTTTGTCTGGCTGGTTTTGAAGGCGGCATTTCTGTTATTTTGTTTTCTCTGGTTTCGCGCCACGTTCCCACGCTACCGCTATGACCAGATCATGCGGCTTGGCTGGAAAGTCTTCATCCCGATCACGCTCGTCTGGATACTCGTGGTGGGTCTGGTGATTCAGTTGCCGGATTCGGTGCGGGCCGCATTTCCGCTCAACCTGTGGTTCCACTGAAACAGGAGAAAGCCATGAACCGTATAAGGGATTTTTTTCGCACCTTCCTGCTGTTTGAATTGCTCAAGGGAATGATGCTGACGGGGCGGAACATGTTCGCCCGCAAGATCACCATCCATTTTCCCGAGGAAAAAACACCCCAGTCGCCGCGTTTTCGGGGACTGCACGCGCTGCGCAGGTATCCCAATGGCGAGGAGCGCTGCATTGCCTGCAAGCTATGCGAGGCGGTATGCCCCGCGCTGGCGATCACCATCGAATCGGAGCAGCGCGAAGACGGAACCCGCCGTACCACACGCTACGATATCGACCTGACGAAATGCATATTCTGCGGTTTCTGCGAAGAGTCCTGCCCCGTGGATTCGATTGTCGAAACCCGCATTCTGGAATATCACGGGGAAAAGCGCGGTGACCTCACCTATACCAAGGAGATGCTGCTTGCGGTGGGGGACCGGTATGAGGAACAGATCGCAAAGGACAGGGCGGCGGATGCAGGCTATCGGTAACCCTCGCGGCTAAATGCAATGAGTTTTCCAGACATCATTTTTTATTTTTTCTCGGCAGTGCTGGTCGCATCCGGGCTGGGCGTCATCACCGCCCGCAATCCGGTGCATGCGGCCCTGCTTCTGGTCCTGGCCTTTTTTGCCTCTTCCGGCTTGTGGCTCCTGCTGGAGGCGGAATTCCTCGCCATCACCCTCGTGCTCGTCTATGTCGGGGCGGTAATGGTGCTGTTCCTGTTCGTGGTGATGATGCTGGACATCAATCTCGATCAGTTGCGCGAGGGATTCTGGAAATGGTTTCCTTTCGGAGCCCTGATCGCGCTTCTCATGGCGGGTGAGATGACCCTGGTGCTGATGAATGAGCAGTTCGGCAGCAGTGGCATGCCTGCTCCTCCGGCCCGTGCCGCGGACTACAGCAACACGAAGGAGCTCGGCCGCCTCATTTATACGGAGTATGTATACGCCTTCGAACTCGCGGCGGTGATTCTCCTGCTCGCGATGGTCGCCGCGATCTCGCTGACGTTGCGGCAGCGCGGCGGAAGCAAATCGATGGATGTGGCCAAGCAGGTGGCGGTGAAACGCGCGGACCGGATTCGACTCGTGTCGATGCCGGCGGAAAAGAAAGAATAAGATCAGTTACATTGAGTTGATGTTGTCCTGAAAGGGGAACGGCTTGGTTTCATTATCCCATTACCTGGTTATCGGCGCGATTCTGTTTGCCATCAGCATCGTCGGCATTTTTCTCAACAGAAAGAATGTGATCATTCTGCTGATGTCGATCGAGCTGATGCTGCTGGCCGTGAACATGAATTTTGTCGCGTTCTCGCACTATCTGCAGGATGCAGCCGGGCAGGTTTTCGTGTTTTTCATCCTTACCGTTGCCGCCGCGGAATCAGCCATTGGCCTGGCAATACTGGTGGTGCTGTTCCGCAATCTGCGCACGATCAATGTGGATGACCTGGACCATTTGAAGGGGTAGCGTTCCGGAGGGAAGGTAAGCCCCGGGGTTCAGGTACTGGCCTGAAAAAACAAGAACTGAATTCATGACCGAGATGCAAAAATTATATCTGTTGGTGCCGCTGGCGCCTCTGGCAGGGGCGCTTATCGCCGGATTGTTCGGCCGCCTGATCGGTCCCGCCTGGAGCCACCGGGCCACGATCGCGCTGATGTTCGTGTGTGTGGCCGCGTCGATCACTGTCTTCCTGGATGTGCTGGCAGGAAATATCTACAACGGCAGCGTCTATACCTGGGCCGCGACGGGCGGCATGCATTTCGAGATCGGGTTCCTGATTGACCGGCTTTCCGCGATCATGATGGTGGTGGTGAGCTTTGTTTCTCTCATGGTGCATATCTACACCATAGGGTACATGCACGACGATCCCGGCTATCAGCGGTTTTTTAGCTACATTTCGCTCTTCACCTTCTCCATGCTGATGCTGGTGATGTCGAACAACTTCCTCCAGCTGTTCTTTGGCTGGGAGGCGGTCGGCCTGGTGTCTTACCTGCTCATCGGCTTCTGGTATACGCGGCCCACGGCAATCTATGCCAACCTGAAAGCTTTCCTGGTCAATCGGGTTGGCGACTTCGGCTTCCTTCTGGGTATCGGACTGGTGCTGGTGTATTTTGGCACGCTGGATTACGCGGCAGTGTTCTCGCGCGCTCCTGAGCTTGTCTCGGAGACGGTGGAAATCTTTCCCGGCTCATCTTGGGCGCTGCTGTCCGTGACCTGCATCCTGCTCTTTGTCGGCGCCATGGGCAAGTCGGCGCAGTTTCCCCTGCATGTGTGGCTACCCGATTCCATGGAGGGTCCCACGCCCATTTCCGCTCTAATCCATGCCGCCACCATGGTGACGGCTGGTATTTTCACGGTGGCGCGCATGTCTCCGCTGTACGAATTGAGCGAAACCGCGCTGTCCGTGGTACTCGTCATCGGAGCGATCACGACGCTGTTCATGGCCCTGGTTGCGATCGTGCAATATGACATCAAGCGGGTGGTTGCCTACTCCACCCTTTCGCAACTGGGCTACATGACTGTAGCGCTCGGCGCGTCCGCTTATCCGGCGGCGATCTTTCACCTCATGACCCATGCCTTTTTCAAAGCGGTGCTGTTCCTTGGCGCAGGCTCGGTCATCATCGCGATGCATCACGAACAGGATATGCGCAAGATGGGCGGGCTGAGGAAATACATGCCCATCACCTACTGGACCATGTTCATGGCAGCGCTGGCAAGCGCCGGCGTACCCGGTTTTTCCGGTTTTTTCTCCAAGGACGCCATCATCGAGGCGGTGCACTTTGCAGATATTCCGGGCGCCGGCTTTGCCTATTTCTGTACGGTGGCAACCGTGTTCGTCACGGCGTTCTACACTTTCCGCCTCATGTTCATGACTTTTCATGGCAGGCCGCGCATGGATCAGCATACCAGAGAGCATTTGCATGAATCGCCCTGGATGGTGACGTTGCCGCTCATCGCTCTCGCCATTCCCACTATCTGCGCCGGCTGGCTGATCGAACCCATACTGTTCGGCGATTATTTCGGAAATGCCATACAGATCCTGCCGGAGCATGCGGCAATGGCGAAAATGGAAGCGGAGTTTCACGGCATATCGGCCATGATGACCCACGCGTTCTCCACGCTGCCGTTCTGGCTCTCGGTCGCCGGGATTTTTGCGGCCTGGTACCTGTACCTGATAAAAACCGACGTGCCGGCGAAAATCAAGTGGGCAGCCGGCCCGCTTGCCACGCTGCTTGAACGCAAATATTTCATCGATGAACTCTATTCGTGGCTCTTCGCAGGCGGCGCGCGTGCGCTTGGCAGGGCATTCTGGAAATTTGGCGATGTGAAGTTGATCGACGGGTTTTTTGTCAATGGCACGGCGCGGGTGGTGGCTGGAAGCGCCATGCTGATGCGACGCTTCCAGTCCGGCTACATCTATCATTATGCGTTCACCATGATCGTTGGCGTGTTCCTATTGATGACCTTGTGGCTGTTCTGGTGATGGGACGGTAAAACCACAAAAAAAAGTATTGCGCGGCTTGATCCGCCTCCCGCTGCACGCTAATGGAAAAATTGGAATCGACATGCTGTTTGGCTTCCCCCTGTTAAGTCTGGTTATCTGGCTGCCCATTTTTGCCGGCATCGGCGTGCTCGCCACTGGCGGCGATCGTAATGCTCCCATGGCGCGATGGATTGCGCTGCTGGGTTCCGTCGCGGGGCTGCTGGTAGCGATCCCGCTTTATACCCAGTTCGACCCCTCGACGAATGCCATGCAGTTCGTCGAACACAATCGTTGGATCGATCGCTTCAACATCCACTACCACCTGGGCGTGGACGGCATCGCCATGCCGCTGATCCTGCTGAACTGCTTTACCACGCCGCTCGTGGTACTGGCGGGCTGGGAAGTGATCACCAGGCGCGTGTCGCAATACATGGGCGCATTTCTCATCATGTCGGGTATCGTCAACGGCGTATTTTCCTCGCTCGATGCGATCCTCTTCTATGTCTTCTGGGAAGCTTCGCTGATACCGATGTTTCTCATCATCGGCGTGTGGGGCGGGCCCAACCGCGTCTACGCGGCGATAAAGTTCTTCCTGTATACGCTGCTGGG
Organism: uncultured Nitrosospira sp.; assembly: GCA_964466955.1. GTDB lineage: Bacteria > Pseudomonadota > Gammaproteobacteria > Burkholderiales > Nitrosomonadaceae > Nitrosospira. The sequence goes on along the minus strand of CAYXQR010000136.1, from coordinate 3,160 downwards.
CTCGCTGCTGATGCTGGTGGCTTTCATCTATCTCTATCAGGTTTCCGAGGGAAGTTTCGCCATCCTCGATTATCACAAGCTGCCGCTGTCGATGGCGTCCCAGGTCATGATATTCGTCGCTTTCCTGCTGGCCTTCGCGGTCAAGGTCCCGATGTGGCCGGTTCACACCTGGCTGCCGGATGCCCACGTGGAGGCTCCCACGGGCGGGTCCGTCGTGCTGGCGGCGATCCTGCTGAAAATGGGCGGTTACGGGTTCCTGCGGTTTTCGCTGCCGATTCTGCCGGACGCCAGCCATCAGCTCGCTGGAATGATGATTGCATTGTCGCTGATCGCGGTCGTCTATATCGGTCTGGTTGCCCTCATACAGGCCGATATGAAAAAACTCATCGCCTATTCGTCTGTGGCGCACATGGGGTTCGTCACCCTCGGGTTCTTCCTGTTCAACTCGCAGGGGCTGGAAGGCGCAATGGTCCAGATGATTTCGCATGGCTTCATTTCCGCTGCCATGTTCCTTTGCATCGGCGTCATGTACGACAGGCTGCACTCCCGGCAGATTGCGGACTACGGCGGCGTGGCGCACAAAATGCCCGTCTTTGCGGCGTTTTTCATGCTGTTCGCCATGGCCAACGCAGGGTTGCCGGGCACCAGCGGTTTCGTAGGTGAGTTCATCGTCATCATGGCTTCCATCAAGGTGAATTTCTGGTACGGGTTCCTGGCGGCGACGACGCTCATCACGGGCGCCGCCTATACGCTGTGGATGTACAAGCGCGTGATATTCGGCGCGATCGTGCATCCGGCGGTGGAAGAGATGAAGGATATCGGTGCCCGCGAGACACTGGTATTGGCGATCCTGGCGGCGGCCGTGCTGGGAATGGGACTCTATCCGCTGCCGCTGCTGGAAGTGATGCATACCACGGTTGATGATCTGCTGGCGCACGTGGCGCGCAGCAAACTGTAGTGTAGCTGCGTGACGTGTCGCTTCGATGACACGGGCTCCTGCTCGTCCAAGGATGATAAATGAATTTTACGCAGCCTGATTTTGCCCCGGCCTACCCGGAAATATTCCTTCTGGTCATGGTGTGCGTCGTGTTGATGGCCGACCTCATCTGGGGTGGCAAGCGATCCAATGTCGCCTTCCTGCTGGCTCAAGCGTCCCTGCTCGGCTGCGCCGTGATCACCTTGAGCACATCGGGAGAGGGCACCGTTCACACGTTCTCCGGCATGTTCGTGGACGATACCATGGCCGACATTCTCAAGCTGCTTGTCTACGCCACCGTATCCGTAGTGCTGATCTATTCGCGCACGTACATTGCCGACCGGGACATACTCAGCGGCGAATTCCACAGTCTTGCGCTGTTCGCCACCCTGGGCATGATGGTGATGATCTCCGCCAGCCATTTCCTGACGCTCTACCTGGGACTGGAACTGCAATCGCTGTCGCTTTATGCCATGGTCGCATTGCGGCGTAATGTGGGGTCCACGGAAGCGGCGATCAAGTTCTTCGTCCTTGGGGCGCTGGCCTCCGGCTTCCTGCTGTATGGCATGTCCATGATCTATGGCACCACCGGATCGCTCGAGATCGCACGGATAACGGAAGTCATCCAGAGCGGTGCGCTCAGCCAGGCGACGCTGGTGGTGGGGCTCGTGTTCATCGTGGCCGGGATCAGTTTCAAGCTGAGCGCGGCGCCATTTCACATGTGGGCGCCCGACGTCTATGAAGGCGCATCCTCGGCGGTGGTGCTGTTTGTCGGCTCCGCTCCCAAGCTGGCTGCATTCGGATTCGTCATGCGACTGCTCGTCGATGGCCTTGGCAGCATGTCCGGGGATTGGCAGGGCATGCTGATCCTTCTCGCCATCATGTCCATGCTGGTCGGAAACGTCGCGGCGATCGCCCAGACCAATATCAAGCGCATGCTGGCCTATTCCACCATCTCGCACATGGGCTTCGTCCTGCTCGGCTTCATCGGCGCCAACGAAAACGGCTACAGCGCGGCGATGTTCTACGTGGTGGTATACGTACTGATGACGCTGGGCACCTTCGGCATCATCATCCTCCTGTCGCGCGCGGGATTCGAAGCGGACAAGCTCGACGACTTCAAGGGCCTCAACCGCCGCAGTCCCTGGTACGCCTTCCTGATGCTGCTGCTGATGTTCTCCATGGCCGGCATTCCCCCCACCGTCGGCATCTACGCCAAGCTGTCCGTGCTGGAAGCGGTTCTGAGCGCCGGCTACACCTGGCTTGCCGTGCTGGCCGTCATGCTCTCCCTCATCGGCGTGTTCTACTACCTGCGCATCGTCAAGCTGATGTATTTTGACGAACCCGAAACCGACGTCCAGATCAATCCTCAGGGCGACGTCAAACTGCTGCTCAGCGCCAACGGCCTCGCCGTCCTCGCCCTCGGCATCTTCCCCCAGTCACTCATCGCCCTTTGCGCCTATGCGATACAGGGGTAGCCCCGCGTAGGGCAGAGCAGTTTCTTCCGCAGGAAGATGCGACCCGAAGCGGGGCTACGGGCGCCCCGGACTGTTGTTGAGGTCAGCTGTACGCGCATTCATCAATAAGGTATCCGGTACCTGGCTATGGGGCGCCGCTCGCACAGGGCAGAGCAGTTTCTTCCGCAGGAAGATGCGACCCGAAGGGAGGAGGATGGCTTGAGCAGTGTTCCGGTCATGCTCCACTTTTTGCTGTTTGATTTTTGACGCAATCAATCAGCGTGAAAGGGCGACCATGAGTGATGATAAATATACAAATGGAATTAAAAAAACAGGCTTCATTCTTGAATACAAGGTAGCCGATACTCTTCGTCAAGCGGGTTGGACGGTTATCAGTAACAAGTACTATGAAGATGATTTCGAAGGTAGTGTTAGAGAAATAGACTTGTTAGCCTACAAGGTATCGAAGATACAGCAGATTGATATATTCACCACGCTTTTGATAAGTTGCAAAAAGAGCGATGCCGATATTTGGGCTTTAGTTGCCAAAAATATTAACCTTAAAGACCCTAACGCCTACTGGTGGCCGCTACACGTGTGGAGCAATGACAAAGCTATTGCTTATGAAATTGGAAAACCAACAAACTCAAAAAATTATCATGATCAAGTTATAGCTTTTGGTGTAAAAGAAGCACTCTCTATACCAGAATACGAGGTGTTTGCTTTT
>CAYXQR010000135.1:0-6694 GCA_964466955.1 uncultured Nitrosospira sp. | reverse complement strand
CCGCGCCCGCGGGCACCACGAATCAGGCGCGGCTGACTTGCGGGAGACGTTACAACTTCTCAAACGAAAATCCGTATTTTGGATTTTCGTTTGCTTTGTTGACTTGTTACTGGGATCTAATATTCGATGCCTGTAACCCCTTGGGACCAGTTATCACATCAAAAGTGACACGCTGGGCCTCCTGCAGGGTTTTGAAACCTTCTCCCACAATTGAGGAGAAGTGGGCAAACAAATCTTTTCCGCTTTCATTTGAGGTAATAAAGCCAAAGCCTTTATCATCGTTAAACCATTTCACAATACCCGTTTCTGTTGTCATGTCATTCTCCTTAATAAAATTTTTTCACTCACAGTGATCTGCAAGCGATCAGCCACTGAATATCAAGGGAAAGACTCAACCAGAGGTATCGTTTTACAGCTTGAATCCAAAAGACCTATTGCAGGATACACGCTATCTGAAGAAGGTCAAACTTTATTTCGCATATCCTCCTGACCGGTAGTCAAGGCCATACGGTCGATCCGGGTCCAGGCAGAGTGAATTGATATCAGGCGGCATACCAGAGCACCGCGAAGTAATGGCAGGTGGTGCCTGCCAGAACAAAGAGGTGCCAAACCAGGTGACCATACCGTAACCGGGAATCGAGTGCGAAAAAAACTACCCCGAGTGTGTAAGACACACCCCCGGCGGTCAACCAGAGCAAGCCTTGGGTTGGCATGTTGGCAATCAGTGGATCTGCGGCAATCACAACCAGCCATCCCATTAATAGATAGAGACTGGTGGATAGAATGGGTAAGGAGGCTCTAGAAAACACCTTCAGCAGTACGCCGACTACAGCGAGACCCCATATGGTTGTGAGAAGAATCCAGCCCCATACGCCATAAAGAACTCCTAGCGTGAACGGCGTATATGTACCAGCGATAAGAAGAAAGATTGCGGAATGCTCAAGGACGCGAAACAAGCGCTTGGTTTTGCCTACAGGCAGCGCGTGGTAAAGGGTAGAAGCAAGGTAAAGAAATATAGTCGTGGCGGAGAAGAGGCTCGCACCAACGACAACCCCGACGTTTCCATGCCCTGCCGCTTGTGTGATGAGAAAGGGAGTTCCGATGAGTGCCGCGACGAGACCGACCCCATGGCTAATGCTGTTCGCAATTTCTTCCCCTTGCGATTGATTACGCTGGTCCCTCGACATGAGTAGAGTTAAAACCCCTGTTTCGGCTTGAGCTCCTGGAACTGACCCATTTCATTGCAGATATGCTTCAATCTGTCGCAATTTCATTTCCAGGGGTTTTGCTGCAACGGCCGGCGTGCAGGAAGTTGATGAAGAAAGGGCGTTCCTGCGGGGGATGGGCAGGTTGCGCGCTTCGAGCCGGGGACGGCCGCAATGTCTGCCCCTGTTTTTCGGAACGTGCCGACCACCGCTTCTCCCCGTTTCACGCCCAAATCAGGCTAAAGCTCCGGGTACCTTTTATTTCTGCACCTCCCCACTGCAGGGCTGGGGATGATGTTTGACAAAAATAAGCTTCCCCGTGTCAAAACCGAGCCTGCCTGCCTCCCGGATGAATTCTTTCAAAACTTCCTCGCCGACCTGGGGCGTTCTCGCCAAAAGCCAGAGGTAGGTCCGGTCGGGCCCGGTGACAAACGAGTACTGATAGCCGGCCTTGTCCAGACCGAACACGACATAGGAGGCGTAGAAAGGGCCAAAAAAAGAAACCTTGAGATATCCGGCATCCGGAGCCGTCGCGGCGTAAGCTTTTCCCCTTGCCGTGCGCCACTTCCCTTTTTCCGCATCGCACCCGCGGTTTGTCACGTCGATGCCCCCGTCATCGCGCAGGCTGTAGCTGGCCGTCACGTCGCTTAAGCCTCTTTCGAAGGAATGTTCCAGTCTGGCAATTTCATACCAGACCCCCAGATAGCGGCCGACGTCAAAACCGGTGACAGGAGCGACCCCTTTCGGGATTCCTCCGCATCCCGCCAGCATCGCTGCGATCAGCCAGGCCAATGATATTTTCTTCATGGTTCAAAAAGGCTTGCGAAAATAGGCTCCCGGGGGTGGCAGGGTTTTCGGCGAACCGAGTCCGTTCGGCTTATGGAGCGGCTTGATGATCCAGGGCGGCGAATGAGGCGTGGAGCATCCGGGCCCGGCGCCGGGTTTCATGGTCCCGAGCCATTTGTAATTGAGGCAAGGCGCCCGCTCAGCCTTTCGATTTCCTTTTCTTTCAGGACCTGGGCGGTGATATCGTACTGAACGCCCAAATAGTAGAGGACTTTTCCGTGCGGGTCGAACAGCGGGATTATTTTAAGATGATTGTAAAACAGCTCTCCGTTTTTACGATAATTCCTGAGCGTGGCTTCAATCGGCTCCTTGTTCGTTATCGCGGCGCGGATCTGCCATCTCTCTTCCTGGTCCCGGTCCGTGCCTTGCAAAAAACGGCAGTTCTTTCCGATCGTTTCCTCCTGCGTATACCCGGTCATGACTTCAAAGGCCCGGTTTGCGTAGACGAGAGGAAGGTCTTCCCTGTCAGGATCGGCCAGCGTCACTCCGTTGACACAGGAATCGAGTATGGTGCAGAGAACCCGGGGAATTAACCCGGGATCCTTATCATCCATGAAAAGCATGGGTGCCTCCTATCGTGTCCCGCTCCACCGGCATCAAACCCGGTTCAATGGACAGTGAGCGGCGGAACATTATCAACGCGCTTCCACCAGTTTTTTTATATTTCTCACGGTCTCTGCCGTGCCTTCCTGGATTGCCAGGCGAATCAGTTTTTCGAACGGTCTCATGTACACGTCCAGGCTGAGCAGTTCGAAGGTGAAAATAATACGGCTTGCAGAGGTGGATGTGGCAGGCTCAAAAAGGTAATCGCACCGGTAGGGATTGGAAACGCCCTCGAAGCAGACGCGCTGGCCGGGTTGAAGTACCGTGACCCTGAACGTAGACTCCGAGCGCCTTCCCTGGTCGATGCGAACCTGGCGGCACGTCGTTCCCGTCCGTACCGGCCCCTCCGTCAACGGGGCCAGCTCGACGACTTCCCGCGACCATCTCGGGTAGTTCACCAGTAAATTAGGGCCGACAAAATCGAAAACTTCCGCGGCCGGCCGCTGGATGACGGCGTCAGCTCTGCCCGCCACGGGCGTGTCCTTAAGCAAACCGAACATAAAGCCGATTCCCGCTGTGCATATCGATCAACTCCGTTTCCACGTGCAATTACGCGCGGCGGCGGTTCCGGGCATCCGGCCTGCCGGCAGAACCTCGCCTGGGCGATGGAGGGAGGACCCGCCTGCAGGCGATCAATTTTATTGTTCCCTCCTCAACCTGATCGTGCGTTTCCCACTGACAGCTTAAAGCAGATCGGGGGAGATAGGAAGTATTTCAACCGGGTGTCTTCCTGAATTTCCTCCTCTTTGATGCCGATCCCGGTGTCCATGCGGCGCGCGGCCGGCATGCAAACAGGGGACGAGCCGGGGGGTGGAAGAATGCTCTGTTCCCCTATGTATGGTTCCGAACCGAAAAACGCCCGGAGGAGGGAAATAATCCGGTTTCGTCCGGGGGTAAAGTCCGGGGGTAAATTCATCAGCCAACTCGAAGAGGATACCAATGGGAACGACAAACGAGCAGGACAACAGGACAACGATCGGCGGCCCTGCCGATCCCGAAGGGAAGCCTGCCAACGAATACACCGCCAGGCTGGCCGCAACGCAGGAACTGGCGGCTGCCATGCCGCACAATGCCAGCAAGGCCGGAGAGCACGGGGAAGCTTCAGCCAGTCCGGAAAAGGGCCGCACGGCGAGCCCTTCCCATCCTTCCGTGACAGGCAGCACATTGAGCGAGACCACGGCTTCCCCGAAGGTTGGCTCCGGCGATCCCCGGTTGGGCTTCAACCGGAGCAATGAGCCGCTGGACAGGGTCCGGGCCGATTCCAGCGATCGGGCGCTTACGACCAACCAGGGCGTGCCAGTCGGCGATAACCAGAATTCGCTGAAGGCCGGGTACCGCGGACCGGCCCTGCTGGAAGATTTCATCCTGCGCGAAAAGCTCACCCATTTCGACCATGAGCGCATACCGGAGCGCGTGGTGCACGCGCGGGGCTCCGCCGCGCACGGTTATTTCGAATGTTATGAGTCGCTGGCCCGGTACACGCGCGCCTCCCTGTTCGCGGAAGCGGGGAAACGCACCCCGGTTTTTGCCCGTTTTTCCACCGTATTCGGGGAACGGGGCTCCGCGGACACGGTGAGGGATGCGCGGGGCTTCGCGGTCAAATTCTATACCGACGAGGGCAACTGGGATCTGGTGGGAAACAATATTCCGGTATTTTTCATACAGGACGCCATGAAATTTCCCGACCTGGTCCATGCCGCCAAGCCGGAGCCCCACTTCGCCATCCCCCAGGCGTCGACTGCCCACGATACCTTCTGGGACTTCGTCTCGCTCATGCCGGAGTCGATGCACATGCTGATGTGGGCGATGTCGGACCGGGGGATTCCCCGCAGCTTACGCATGATGCAGGGCTTTGGCGTGCATACCTTCAGGCTGGTCGCCGCCAGCGGCGAATCCTGCTTCGTCAAGTTCCACTGGCAGCCGCTTGCGGGGACGCATTCCCTCGACTGGGACGAAGCGGTGAAAATCGCAGGCGCCGATCCGGATTTTCACCGGCGCGACCTGTGGGAGGCCATCGAATGCGGAGCATTCCCCGAGTATGAGCTGGGGATGCAGATATTTACCGAGGAGGAGGCGGAGAAGTTCAGCTTCGACGTGCTCGACCCGACGAAGGTCGTTCCGGAAGAGCTGGTCCCCATCAGGCCTGTCGGAAAGATGGTGCTCAACCGGAACCCGGACAATTTCTTTGCCGAAACGGAGCAGGTGGCTTTCTGCGCCGCGCACATCGTGCCGGGGCTGGATTTCAGCAATGACCCGCTGCTGGCCGGGCGCATCCATTCATACGTGGATACCCAGCTGCTGAGGCTTGGCGGGCCCAATTTTCATGAGATACCGATCAATTCCCCGGTTGCGCAGGTGCATAACAACCAGCGCGAAGGCATGCACCGGCAGGCCATCAACAGGGGCAGGGTCGCGTACGAGCCGAATTCCCTGGGAGGAGGATGCCCCTTCCAGGCCGGCGGAGCAGGTTTCGCATCCTTCCCGGAACCGGTGGCGGGGGATAAGGTGCGCGGCAAGCCGGAGCGTTTCGCGGATCACTATAGCCAGGCGACCCTGTTCTGGAACAGCCAAAGCCCGCCGGAGAAGGCGCATATCATCCGCGCTTTCCGTTTCGAGCTGACGCGTGTCCAGACGCCCGCGATACGCGAGCGCGTCGTGTCGATGCTGGTGAACGTCGCGGCCGACCTGGCCGAGCCCGTGGCGCAAGGCCTGGGAATCCATCCGTTGCCGCCGGCCCAGCCGGTTGCCTTGGAGAAGGGGGCCGCCCCCGAGGTGACCTCGTCCCCGGCGCTATCGCTGCTGGCGCGGCCCGGAGACGGGAGCATCCGCATGAGACGGATCGCCATCCTGGTCGCTGACGGAATCGATGGAAAGGCGGCGGCCCTCCATGCGGGCCTGGCCGGGGCGCAGGCCGTGCCCCGTTTCGTCGGCCCGCGCCTGGGTGCGGTGCAAACCGGCGAAGGAAACCCCATCGAGGTCGATGTGACCATGGAAGCAATGCCTGCCGTCCTTTTCGACGCTCTTGTGGTGCCTGATGGCCGCCAGGGGGTGGCGGAGCTGGCGAAACTTGGGCACGCGGTCGAGTTCGTCAAGGAGCAATATCGTCACTGCAAGCCGATCCTGGTGCTGGGGGCGGGCAAGGGCCTGCTCGAAGCGGCAGGAGTGAAGCGAACGCTGCCCTCGGGGGCGGAGGATGGCGGCCTGCTCTATTTCGAAAGCGCGGACATGGAGGATATCCTGCCCCGCTTCATCGAGGCGATAGCCGCGCACCGGCATTTCGAAAGGGAAATGGATCCCCCTCCAGTTTAACGGATTCCTGACCCGAGGCCCGTCACTTGAGGCCGGAGGAACTTTACGGAGGAACTTTAAAAGAAGCATCCAGGTCTGCGGTTCTCTTCCGGCAAGCCCTTATTCCATTATTGCCTGCCTGCGCAACTCATATTGCGCAGGCTTCGGTTTCTCCGCGTCCTGCTTGTCCATGGAAGCCGGGATTGGCAACCGTGCGAATCCATGATGTTAGCGTGTCGGGGCAATATCAATGATGGGGTTTCCCTTCGCCACGCACTCCTCGAATTGATCCAAAGGCAGCGGCTGGCTGAACAGATAGCCCTGGTAGGTGCTGCACCCATGCGCGGCCAGAAAGTCCTTCTGTGCTCCGGTTTCCACCCCTTCGGCAATCACCTCCAGGCCCAGGCTTTTCGCCAGCAGCAGAATGGCGCGAACGATCGTCGCGTCGCTGCTATCGGTCAGCACGTCTCTCACAAATGACTGGTCGATTTTGAGCATAGAGATCGGAATCCGATTTAGGTAACCTAGCGAAGAATAACCCGTGCCGAAATCATCAATCGAAAGCGCTATTCCCATCGAATTCAATTCACTTAAATCTCGAAAAAATGATTTCTCATTTTGCATCAGAATGCTCTCGGTAAGTTCCAATTCTAGGTGCTGGGCATCCAGCTCTGTTTGTTTTAAAACCTTTCTCACCATTTCAACAAAGCCTTTTTGTTTTAACTGCCGAACCGATATATTTACTGAAACAA
>CAYXQR010000134.1:0-4092 GCA_964466955.1 uncultured Nitrosospira sp. | reverse complement strand
AAGAACATATTTTCTGCTGTAACGTCCTTGATGAAGGCTCAAGCATATGAGCTTGGTGCTTTATTACAGAGAAAAAAAACTCCTTCTTGGTATCAGTTCAACCTCTTGTCAATTATAGAATCTGATCTCATTAGGCTCGTCATTGGCAATGACAACACTATTACTCAGGAAATAATTGAGGCAGATCACTACATTTCTCGTTATATCATAAAGAAGAGCGAAACATTTTCAAGAATACGGTTTATCACTTACTCTAGTTTTCGGGAAAAATTAAAGGACTACGACAAACTTCATCAAGCCAACTGCAAATGGCTTAATGTTACCATCAACTTATTTTATGACGGAATTCTAAAAGACTATAACCGTACGAATGTATTAATAGAAGATTTTCGTAACCAAGTTTGGTGGGGAATATATTGGTTTATTAAACAAAATCACGGAGTAAAAATAGAAAAAAAAGATATTTCTGTTGGTTGGAATACTGAAGGCGAATATGCCATTGTCTATGTTAATTGCAGCGAAACAATTATTCTTACATTGAACGAAGACATTATGCTTAGGGAAAAAGTTAAAGTTGCCTTTAAACACGTGTACCGATATAGCGGAGAATTCTGCTTTGAAGACGATGATATTCCCTTCTGAGTCCTAATAATATGAACATGTGAGCATATTTCGGATGCTGATATGGAACACCATCTCGCTGCCAGCATAATGCGAGTAACGCGATCTCACCCGGAAAGGAAAATACCGTGCCAACACCAGATTACGAGGAAGACGTCGTTCCACGCCTCAAGCCTGAACATCTTCGTATTGCGACATTCAATGTCGAGAATCTATTCTCTCGTCCCATCGCGATGAACTATGAGGACAATAATATAGGGCAGCCGTACCTCGATGATTTTCATGAACTGAACTCGCTCTTCATCAAGGAAATCTATACCGAGCAGGACAAGGCGCGTATCCTGCAGTTGATGACCAGGCACAACCTGACCGGGGCGCGACCGAACAACAAGCACCTGGAATTCAGAAAAATCCGTGGCCAGTTCCTTGGCACGAGAAGCGGCAAGAAGGTTGTCATCGCCAATGGCAGGAAAGACTGGCTCGGGTGGTTGGAACTGAAAGAAGAGAAAGTGAGCGACCGGGCCATTCACAATACGGCACGCGTGATCGCGGCCGTGGATGCGGACATTCTTGCGCTGATCGAAGTCGAGCATCGTCCCGCCCTTGTCGAGTTCCATGATGGCGTGCTGGAGCCGATTCTCAGGCAGACCGGCCGCAAGGGCTACCCCTATGCACTGCTCGTGGATGGGAACGACACGCGCGGCATTGATGTCGCTATTCTGTCACGCTACCCGGTCACCGACATTACGACTCACATCTTTGACGTACCGGGCGCACCGCCCATTTTCTCGCGCGACTGCTGCGAATATTTCCTGGAAGTTCCAGGTTTTGCGGGACGGCTCATCGTAATGGTCAACCACTTTACCAGCAAGGGATCGGATGCAAGCGGGATGAGGCGCCGCCTGCCGCAGGCCACGCAGGTCGCCTCCATTCTCAAGGACAGACTCGCTCAGGGATTCAAGTACATTGTCATCGCCGGTGATTTCAATGATTATCCCGACGCCCAATCCCTGCAGCCGCTTCTCGGGCTGCCAGAAATGACCGACACAGTGGCGAAATTCGCGCGCGATATCGATATCACCGGCACGCGCCTGGGCACCTACCTGACGGGTACGCGGCAGATTGACTACCTCCTGCTCTCCGAAGCGCTTTCGGCGCGAGCCGAACAGGGCGGGATCGAGCGCCGCGGGCATTACGCGCCCAGGACATGGAAGGCTTTCGATACGGTGACGAGCACGCGGGTACATGCATCGGATCATCACTGCGTGTATGTGGATGTCGATCTGCCCAGCTGAAGGGGGGATATGCACTGCTGGTTGAAGGCGGACAGGTTCGGGCAGAGACTGCCATCGCTCGATGATCTCCCTGTGCAGCCATCATGAATCTGGCACGCATTCCCGTTTAGGCTTCCTGAAAGTTCTTCGTTCTGGGATAAGCCTCCCCGATGTGTTATGGTAGACCCTTAGCATGCGCCAGATCGAGGCGGGCTTGGTGCCCATTCATCTTATCCTCGTCAGTATTTCCGTAACCCGATTCCCACACTCAGGAAAAAAATATGGCTCAACCGAATTATCAGTTCCAGAAGCGTCAGAAGGATTTGGCGAAGAAAAAAAAGAAAGAGGAGAAACTGCAGCGCAAGCTGCAAAAAAACACACCTTCAGAGGAAAACCCCGCGGTGGAGAATGAGGGTGAGGGCGAAACCCCCGCTCAATCCCGCGACGACGCATGATGGCTGATGGAGTGGCACTCATCCTCGTGTAGTTCATGTCTGCGGTCTGCTTTCAGATCATCTCCCCATTCACATAAAACCAGCGTCCATCCTCTCGCACGAATCGGCTGGTTTCATGCAGACGGCAGGCGCGTCCGCCGATCTTGTAGCGCGCGACGAATTCCACCAAGGCTTCATCCGGTTGCGACTGTTCATGACGTTTCACTTCCAGCCCCAGCCATTTCCTGGATGGTTCGGCTGCCAGTGCGAGCGACGCCGGGCACGTGCTCTGGCTCCAGGTCGCGAGCAGGTAATTTTCCCGGCCCATGGTGTATGCGGTATAGCGTGAGCGCATCAGTGCTTCCGCGGTGGGGGCGGTTTCTCCGCCATCGAGATAGCGTCCGCAGCAGTCGGCGTATGTCTTGATGGCGGAAGAGGAAGAAAAGGGTTTTCGCGCTCGCACAGCCTCCGCTGCCGGGTCCCCGCTCTCCATGCAGCCACATGGGCAAAGTGCCATTCCTGTATTCATGCAAATTCGTCCCAGGCCTGGGCCGCAGAGAGCGCATATCTCGCTGTCATGATGAGATCTTGAATCCGCTTTATGCTTGCCACGCCTGCAACAGTGGCGGTTCATCCATCGCCGCGATCTGTTCGCGCAATTCAAGGATGCGATCCTGCCAGTAGCGCTGGGTATTGAACCAGGGAAAGGCTTGCCGGAAGGCGGGCTCGTCCCAGCGCTGCGCGAGCCAGGCCGCATAATGAATCAGGCGCAGCGTGCGCAGGGCTTCGACCAGATGCAGTTCGCGTTCGTCGAAATCGTGAAAATCCTCGTATCCCGCCAGCACACTGGCCAATTGCTTCATCCTGTCGGCGCGCTCCCCAGACAGCAGCATCCAGAGGTCCTGTACGGCCGGTCCCATGCGGCTGTCGTCAAAATCGACGAAGTGGGGACCATCATCCGTCCATAGCACGTTGCCCGCGTGGCAGTCGCCGTGCAGACGCAGCATACGCACGTTACCGGCTCGGGCATAGCAATGGCAGACGCCCTCAAGCGCCTGATTCACCACGCTTGAGTAAGCGCTCGCGAGGTCGGGCGGAACATAGGCGTGTGTGAGCAGGTAGTCCCGTGGCTGCTCGCCGAAGCTGGCGATATCCAGGGTGGCGCGCTCCTGAAAGGGGAGAAGAATACCAACCGCATGGATGCGCCCGAGGAAACGACCCATCCATTCCAGGGTGCGCGGATCTTCCAGTTCGGGTGCGCGGCCACCCTGTTTGGGAAAAACCGCGAAGCGAAATCCGTCGAAACAGTGAAGAGAGCTTCCTTTCGGCGCCAGCGGGGGCACGACCGGCACTTCACGCTCCACCAATTGCCGGACGAACGCGTGTTCTTCAAGTATGGCCGCGTCAGTCCAGCGTGCCGGACGATAGAATTTCGCCACGAGTGGGGCATCCTCGTCCATACCAATCTGAAAGACACGATTTTCATAGCTGTTGAGCGCAAGCAGGCGGCCGTCGCCGTGGAAGCCCGCACTTTCAAGCGCGCGCAGCACGCGCTCGGGGGAAAGCGTGGAAAAATCCCGTGGAGCTGAGTGATGGGTTATTGCCACGGCAGCCGAACCGACTTGCAGGGTTTTCCCGCCATGCCTGCTCGCATTTCCGTTTTCCTTAAGGTTTTTTGTAGCTGATGCGATAAATCACTCCGGCATAATCATCGGAAACGAGCAGGGCTCCATCCGGCATGACCAGCACATCGACAGGCCTGC
>CAYXQR010000133.1:0-10116 GCA_964466955.1 uncultured Nitrosospira sp. | reverse complement strand
TTGAGTCGGTCGTCTTTCCGTTGCCAAAAAATTGATTCGGATGTTTTCGCACAGGCTCACACATCGTCTTGCCCCCGGTTAAACGGAGGGGGAGATCTTTTTCCTTTGCCCCGATTTCTGCTTTCATCACCGAACGGGCGTTTGGCGGGCTATCCATATGTTGGGCGGGGTGAATTCTGATTTGATATAATCTGCGACGCTTTCGGCCAAGGTTTTCAGAATGTGGCTGCAGGTCGCATTTTGCTCCTGGCCGAACCGGGTGAACTGCTGCTCCATTGATTCTCACCTAATGGCCGACTTGTTTCGTGTCAGGAACTGATCCCAATTTTTAATGAATCCCGCTCGCCTGTCAGGGCTGCGCGAAACTGATGCAAGACGTATTGGAAAAAGCCAGCAAGGTTCGTATCGTTATCTTCGACGTGGATGGCGTTCTTACCGATGGAAGTCTTTATCTCACGGATAGCGGCGAAGAGATAAAGGCGTTCAACAGCCAGGACGGCCACGGCCTCAAGATGCTTAAGTCGACGGGAGTAAAAATCGCCCTCATAACGGGACGGCAGTCTCGCTGCGTGGATTTGAAGGCGAAAGACTGGGGCGTGACACTCGTTCACCAAGGCGCCAAGAAGAAGCTTCCGGTATTTGAATTATTGCTCAGGGAACAGGAATTGGATCCATCTGCCTGTGCATACGTAGGCGACGATCTCATCGATCTGCCGGTCCTGCTGCGCTGCGGTCTGGCGATCACTGTGCCCGCCGCGCCTCCGCTGGTGAAGAAGCATGCGCATTATGTGACCCGCCTGGAAGGGGGACGCGGCGCCGCACGGGAAATTTGTGAAATGATCATGCATGCGCAGAATACGCTGGATACTCACCTGGCGACCTATCTTGCATGAATGACCGCCTTGTCTCGGGGCTCTCGCTCACTTTTCTTGCCTTGCTGGCTGTGTTGCTGTTCTGGCTGAATCAGTCGACAGACCCCTCTTCTCCCGCCTCGGACATCCGGGGGAGCCGTACTCCGGACTATATTGTGGAAACCTTTACAGCTGTTCGGATGGATGAGCATGGGAATGCCCGCAAAATGATCCTCGGGAAAAGGATGCAGCACTACCCCGATGATGACTCCACGGATCTGGAACAGCCACGCCTGATTGATACCCAGCCGGGTAAACCCCCTGTTCAGTTGACTGCGGATTACGCAAGAATGTCCAGTAATGGAGAAGATATCTATCTGAGCGGTAATGTCCGACTCATACGAAATGCAGGCAAAGGCCGCGGAGAGTCAACCTTGACGACCAGCCTGCTGCACCTGAGACCTGATGACGACATCGCGAAAACGGACAAGCCCGTGGTCATAGCGGAAGCCCATGCGACCATCCGGGCAGTAGGCATGGAGATGAATAACCGAACTGGCGCCATGCAATTACTGTCACAGGTGCGGGTTGTCCATGACAAACGCCGCTAGGTTTTTCCACTATTCATGATATCAGCGGCCCTGGGAACCGATTGCCGTTCCCGCTGAAAGGAGTGCTCGCCATTTTCAACGTCTTCCATGTTCTTCGGGAAGGATTGCTTCCGTGGTTTTTTTTGCCCGAACGGAGTGTCATGCTCCTGACGGGTTTTTTAGTGGCCTCGTTTTCCGCGCCCGTGCTGGCCGAGCGCGCTGACAGTGATAAACCGGTTCACCTGGAGGCTGACCGTGCAACGGTGCAGGATGCAAACAAACTTGCGACCTTTACGGGCAACGTTGTGCTCACTCAGGGCACCCTGGTCATACGCGCGGACAAAATGACAGTGAAAGAGGACGCGAATGGTTTCCAGTATGCGGTCGCTTACGGTAATTTGGCAAGTTTCCGGCAGAAACGCGACGGCAAGGATGAATACATCGAAGGCTGGAGCGAACGCATGGAGTACGATGGCAAGGCTGACAAAGTTCAGCTTTTCAAGAAAGCAAGATTGAGGCGCGGAAAGGATGAAGTGCACGGGGATTACATTTCCTATGACTCGATAAACGAGTTCTTTCAGGTAAATGGCGCGACCGGGACGAGCACGCAAACCCATACCGAAGGCAGAGTGAGGGCAATCATCCAGCCAAAAAAGAAAGAACCGAAGCCGGATGCGGGCAGCCAGTGAAGAACGTATTCCGGTTTTTTTTTGCAAGATGAGCGAGTTCAAAGCCATTAACCTGAAAAAGCGCTACAAGTCGCGAACGGTAGTGCAGGACGTATCTCTTTCCGTTGCCAGCGGCGAAGTGGTAGGCTTGCTGGGACCGAACGGCGCGGGTAAGACCACCTGTTTTTACATGATGGTGGGTCTGGTGCCGCTTGATGGCGGAAGCATATCGCTGGATGATGATGATCTGAGCCAGATGCCGATGCATTTGCGCGCACGTCTGGGCTTGAGCTATCTGCCTCAGGAGGCTTCGATTTTTCGGCGGCTTTCGGTGGCCGATAATATCCTGGCGGTACTGGAACTGAAGGACTACACTCATGCTGAGATGCAGCAGCATCTGGACGACCTGTTGCACGACCTGCATATCAGTCACATACGTACCAGTCAGGCCATCAGTTTATCGGGTGGAGAGCGGCGTCGCGTGGAAATTGCCCGCACGCTTGCGACTCACCCTCGTTTCATCTTGCTGGACGAGCCATTCGCCGGGGTGGACCCTATCGCCGTGCTGGACATACAGAAGATCGTTCGGTTTCTGAAGGAGCGTGATATCGGCGTGCTCATTACAGATCATAACGTCCGGGAAACATTGGGTATATGTGATCGCGCCTATATCATCAGCGAGGGTAGCGTGCTTGCCAGCGGTAGTCCTGATGAAATCATTTATAATGAAAACGTGAGAAAAGTGTATTTGGGAGAGCATTTCCGACTGTGAAGCCAGGTGATTCATGCCTGCCAGCCTCAGTTTGCCGCTATTTTTCCGATCTATGAAGCCTACCCTTCAGATCAAGCTGTCCCAACACTTGACGCTGACTCCACAGTTGCAGCAGTCGATACGGCTTCTGCAGTTATCAACGGTTGAGCTGAATCAGGAAATAGAGCGCATCATTCAGGAAAATCCTCTTCTGGAAATCGATGACGCTACCGGTCGTGACGATATCGATTATCGGAATGGGGTGGTTGATACCGTAGTAACCCCGGTATCCAGTCTGTCGGAAATTTCCGGTGAGGACGGAGCGGCGCTTTCGGGGGACGGGAATCCGGAAGCAAAAATCGTCATTGATGAGTCAGACTGGTTTTCGGATGAGGGTGGCCTACGGCACGTACGCGACGATGATGACGAGCGTGATTATCCGCAGCAGGCGACTGAACCGCCCAGCCTGCGGCAGCATCTGAACATGCAGCTCAGCCTTAGCCAGATCTGCGAGCGTGACCGGATTATCGTTGGTTTGCTGATCGACAGCTTGGATGACGATGGTTATCTGACCCAGGATTTGGAAGAGCTCGTCGCGCTATTGCCTTCTGAACTCAGAATCAGTATCGAGGATCTGCGCATCGCCTTGGGGTATTTGCAGCATCTTGATCCTCCCGGAGTTGGCGCGCGGGATCTGAAAGAATGTCTTGCAATGCAGTTGAACGCCCTGCCGGAAGATACTTCTTTACGGAAAGAGGCATTGGATCTGGTAAACAACCACCTGGAAAGCCTGGCAGCGCGCGATTTCTGCACCATCAAGAAGCTGATGCAGTGTGATGACGAAAGCTTGCGGGTCCTGCAACACATGATTACGCGTCTGAATCCAAAGCCAGGGATGTCATTCAGTTCGGCGGTAGCGCGCTACATCATCCCGGATGTGATCGTGACTAAAACGGGCGGGTTCTGGGTAGCGAGTCTTAACCCGGAGGCCATGCCACGCCTCAGGGTCAATCGGCTGTATGCAGACATTTTGAAACGCTGTCACGATGAATCTGCCCGCCGGTTGATCACTCAGCTGCATGAAGCCAAGTGGCTCATCAAGAACGTACATCAACGATTCAATACCATTCTCAATGTATCCGCAGCGATCGTCGAACGCCAGCAGCAGTTTTTTGAACACGGCGCGGTTGCCATGCGGCCGATGGTGCTGCGCGAGATTGCGGACATGCTCGATTTGCACGAGTCCACGGTTTCGCGGGTAACGACACAGAAATTCATGCGAACCCCGCGCGGCATATTCGAGCTGAAGTATTTTTTTGGCAGTCATGTCGCCACCGATACCGGTGGCGCCTGCTCTGCCACCGCAATCCGTGCACTGATAAAACAGATGATCAATGCGGAGAATGTGAAAAAACCGTTAAGCGATAGCCGGATCTCCGAGATTCTGGGCGAGCAAGGCATTATGGTTGCCCGCCGAACCATTGCAAAATACCGCGAATCAATGCAGATTCCCCCCGTCAGCCTGCGAAAATCTTTTTAACCCAAGCCCAGGAGTCATGATGAATCTTAATCTCACCGGCCATCACGTTGAAATCACCTCTGCCTTGCACGATTATGTCGTTTCCAAACTGAGCAGGATTACGCGACATTTCGATGATGTGATCGACATCAACGTGATACTGTCGGTAGAGAAGCTCAAGCAGAAGGCGGAAGCCAATGTCCATCTGCGAGGCAAGAATATTTTTGTCGAATCCGATGGAGAGGATATGTACGCATCCATCGATTCCCTCGTGGACAAGCTTGATCGTCAGATACTCAGACACAAGGAAAAGAATGAAAACTATCGAAGTAGCGATGCGTTGAAAAACCATGAAATGGAGCAACCCGAGTAATCCGGAGCCGTTTACGCGGCAGCAGTTCCGCAATTCAAGGCAAGTAAGAGGAAATCAGCTCTTCCTCTTACTCCATGAGAGATCATTTCCCATAATGTCCCGAATAAATGTCACCCAGCTTTTTGAGGACAAACAGGAAAAACTGAACCTCACCTGGGAAGCGGGTCTGAGCGGCGCCGACAGGCAACTGGATGAAAATGCCGTGGCCCAGTCGACACAGGGGATGATCGGCCATCTCAATTTTATCCATCCCAACTGGATCCAGGTCCTGAGCCAGACGGAAGCGGCCTATCTTGACCTGCTTGGCTCTTCCTCCCTGGAGCAGAATATGCAGCGGCTGGCGCAAAGCAGTCTGCTTTGCATCATCGTAGCGGGCGGTACGCCGGTACCCGCTTCCATAAGGGATTTTGCTGACTCTACCGGAACTCCCTTGTTCTGTACCCCCCATTCGAGCCTGGAGGTTATGTGGTTGTTGCGTCCTTATCTGGGGCGTGTTCTGGCGCCTTCCTGCAGTCGACACGGTGTACTGCTGGATGTTCTGGGGATAGGCGTGATGATCACCGGTGAAAGCAGTGTAGGGAAAAGCGAGCTGGCACTGGAGCTCGTGAGTCGGGGCCACGGCCTCGTCGCGGACGACGTGGTCGAGCTGTACCGTATAGCGCCGGAAACTCTGGAAGGACGCTGTCCCCCCATGCTGCGGGATTTTCTGGAAGTTCGCGGGTTGGGCATGCTGAACATCCGTACCATTTTTGGCGAAACCGCAGTACGGCGCAAAAAGAACATGAAACTCATCGTGCATCTGCAAAAACCCAGCAGCGCGGAGTTCAATGCGATGGACCGGCTGCCGATCAATGATGTCACCGAAAACATTCTCGACGTCAATGTGCGAAAGGTGATCATTCCGGTAGCCGCCGGGAGAAACCTTGCGGTGCTGGTGGAAGCGGCCGTACGTAATTACGTTCTGCAGTTGCGGGGAATCGACAGTGCTCAGGAGTTCTTTGACCGTCATCAACAGGAAATGGAAGGTTATCGGGCAACGCTGGAAAAACCCGGGAGCGAGCCGTAAACGCAAGTCCCACGAAACGTCCGAAGCGATCCGCGCATTGGATCGGGCGGTACATATCCAGGCAGAACGAATGTCGTCTCCTTGAAATATGCAACTGATCGTTATTAGCGGTCTTTCCGGGTCCGGCAAGAGCGTTGCGCTTACCGTTCTGGAGGATAATGGCTACTATTGTGTAGATAACCTTCCCGCAATTCTGCTGCCGGATGTAACGGTCTATCTGAAAGAATCCGGGCATGAGCGCGTAGCGGTCAGTATCGACGCCCGCAGCAGCGAAACCCTGCATTTGCTGCCCCAGCGGCTTGCTGACCTGAGGCGGATGGGGATGGACGTCCACTTGCTGTTTCTTGAGACCAAGACGCATACGCTGGTCCGGCGTTTTTCGGAAACGCGACGGCGTCACCCGCTCAGCGACGGGCAGTTGACTTTGCCCGAGTGCATCCAGCTGGAGCGCGAAATGCTGCGCGAAATACACGATCTTGCCAACCGTATCGATACCAGCGATCTCAGCGCCAGTTCCCTGCGCGCGTGGATACGGGATTTCATCAGTCTAGATCACTCGAGCCTTACGCTCTTGTTCCAGTCCTTTGGATTCAAGCACGGTATCCCGCTGGACTCCGACCTGGTATTCGATGTGCGATGCCTGCCCAATCCTCATTATGAGACCTTGCTGCGGCCCCTGACCGGGAAAGACGGCCCGGTGGTGGAATATCTCGACGCGAACGCCAGTGTCAACCGCATGTTCGAAGATATCAGGCGATTCGTCACTGACTGGCTGCCGTGCTTCATCCGCGACAATCGCAATTATCTGACAGTCGCCATTGGCTGTACAGGCGGCCGGCATCGCTCTGTCTACTTTGCCGAACGTCTCGCGCGCAATTTCACGGATCACAACCAGGTCCTGGTAAGGCACCGGGAGTTGAATGTATAGGCAAGACGGATAGAAGCGAGAGTTGCAGAATACGGCGGCCCTCAGCCATGCATAGATCTGGAATGAGTATAAGTACACCCAGGACCTTTACCCTAGCCTTTACGGGCGCATCCGGCATGCCCTACGGTGTGCGTCTGCTCGAATCGTTGCTGTCGGGGGGCAATAGGGTCTACCTGTTGTATTCGCAGGCAGCACAGATTGTTGCTCATCAGGAGATGCAACTCGTGCTGCCTTCCCGTGCCAGGGAAGCGGAGGAATTGTTCAACCGCCGGTTCAATACTGCCGAAGGGCAACTGCGGGTGTTTTCGCGCGAAGATTGGTTCTCGCCTGTCGCATCGGGCTCCAATCCGGCGGATGCAATGGTCATTTGCCCCTGTACCATGGGGACGCTGGCTGCGATAGCGGCCGGATTAGGCCAGAAACTGATCGAGCGCGCGGCCGATGTCATGCTAAAGGAAAACCGCAAACTCATCCTGGTACCGCGCGAGATGCCATTTTCCTCGATACATCTGGAAAACATGCTGAAGCTTGCGCGCAGCGGAGCGCTTATCTTTCCTCCCAACCCCGGTTTCTATCATCACCCTGCTTCCGTGCAGGATCTGGTGGATTTTGTCGTTGCGCGCATTCTCGATCATCTGGGGGTGGCGCATGCCCTTATGCCCAGATGGGGTGAAAAGGACGACGAAATTTCTGGGTGATCGCTGATTGCAGGCATGGGTCTATCGGGCGCACCTTGCGGGGCTGTGCCTCATTTACCGAAATGGTTCGGCGGCGCACGCATCGGTGGAAATGAGTTCCATGCCGTTCGCCTTCACGCGGTGGATACCCGTCTCGGTCACAACGAAATCCATCCGAATATCATGGGGCTGGGGATGCAGATCGTCGACGCGCAGGATTTCGAACGCCACGCCGACAGCCAGCGGACGGGGCGCCATCGTCGCCAGGGTGCGATCGAAATAACCGCCTCCATATCCCAGCCGATAGCCCTTCCGGTCAAACCCGATCATGGGAACCAGCAGCGCATCCACTGTCACCGGTTCCGTATCGTCGGGAGCGGGAATGCCGTACATGCCTATTTTCATCGGGGCATGCTGCCACCATTTCCGAAAGTGCAGCGGCTCATTTTTGGCCAGGACTTCGGGAAGGGCGAGCGTGGCGCCCTGCCGTTGAAAAAAATCCATTACGGGACGCGGATCGTACTCTCCCCGATGGGGCCAGCAAAATCCTATGACGCATCTTTGCAATGACGGAAAGCCATGCTTGAGGGAGGCGCTGATGGCGGTACTCCATTGCCGGTAATCGTCTTCGCCTATGCATTCCCTGCGCGTCATCAATGCGGCACGCTGCTGCTTTCTCCATTCCGGCCAGTTACTCATCGTCTATTCCGGACGATCGGGGAACTACAAGATGGAATTGCGAATGCAGGTGGTTGTCCGTCGCAGGACGATGCTTGTCGATACAGGTATTGCATGAGCAGTTTTCTGACTGGAGCGGGAATTGCCGCCTTCAGGGCATCATCAAGTGTAATCCATGCATGCATGGCCTCATCCCGGCTTCGCTCTGCCGCAATCATGTCCGACGAAGATGCGTCGACCTGTACCGATTGCGGATGGATGCGCAACCTGAAATGGGTAAACGTGTGATCGAGCGGCGGCATCCGCTCCAGAGTTGTGACGCCTATCCCGAAGCGCCGCGCACAATGATCGATAGCGTCTTCCGCGAGAGAAATTTCGGGCAGGCACCAAAGGCCGCCCCAGACGCCTCTGGAAGGACGTTTTTCCAGCAACACCTTCCCCCGCTTCATCAGCATCAGCATGATCGTTTCCCTGGTGGGCAGCATCTTTCTCGGGCGCGGAGTAGGCAATTTGTGAATCGTCCCATCCCGGTAGGCGATGCAATCGTTTTGCAACGGACACGACCCGCACCCGGGCTTGCTGCGAGTACAAACTGTAGAGCCAAGATCCATGAGCGCCTGAGTATAAGCTTCCATCCCGCACTCCAGCGGGCTTCCATCATGTTCCGAGGGGAGAGGCAGCAGCGCTTCAGCTTTTTGCCACAGCTGTATTTCGTTGCGCTTCTCCCCTGGATAACCCTCCATGCCGCAGTAACGGGCAAGTATGCGCTTGACGTTGCCATCCAGTATCGCGCATCGATCGCCATACGCAAATACTGCAATAGCGGCTGCGGTTGAGCGGCCCACACCGGGAAGCCGGCTGATCGATTCCGCCCCTTTTGGAAAGATTCCATCGTATTCCTTCACAATCTGGCGCGCCGCCCGGTGGAGATTCCGGCCGCGGGAGTAATAGCCCAGACCGCTCCAGTGCGCGAGCACATCGTCAAGAGCGGCGGAAGCAAGGGTTCCGACATCGGGAAAGCACTGCATGAAGCGGAGATAGTAGGGGATCACCGTGCTCACCTGGGTTTGCTGCAGCATGATTTCCGATACCCAGATGGCGTACGGGTCGCGCGTGCCCTGCCAGGGCAGGTGGTGACGGCCGTGGTGTTTCTGCCAGCGGATCAGTCGTGCCGCGAAAGTGTGTGGATACGCTTCGGCAGGCGTCATTTCAGTGCGGCCTGATATCCAGTTTCACTCCTGACGAGCGGGTGCCGGCGGCTTTCAGCGTGCCGATCCGGACCGAGCCGCTGACGTTCAGATTCTCAAGACTGTCCAGCAGCGATAAATCCACTGATGACATTGTGCCGCCCGTGTGGGCCGGTCCGCTTTGCCGGGCCCGCGATGCCGGCAGTAAACGGTCCAGATCCAGCTGATCCAGTGCCACCGCGAAAGTCAACCAGGGTGTAGCCCCGACAGTTGCCGACAGTTCCACATCCATATCGCTGCCGGCAAGCTTTCCGCCGAGGTTGGCGCGCACATTTTCGTTCCGGGATAACCCATTCACCGAAGCGCTCCCCGCCAGGTTACCCTCGATGACGCCATCCAGTGCATCGGAATGAGCGACATGAATCGCGCTCTTTAATTCCGGCAGGTGCATCTGCCAGGTTGCGATACTTCCGGTGAGCGGAGAGGCAAACGTGGCGCTGATGATCAAGGCATCGTTTTTTGATTCCAGCTGGGCAGTGAGCGCGTCGCTCGCAAAGCTGTTGATCGTCCCGCTAATGCCGGAAAGAGAAAGACGTACGGCAGTGAGGCGGTCACGGCGAGCAATCTTCACTACCGCATCCATTCCGTCGCCTGCCAGCTTTTTCCCGGCCAGGCTCAGGCGAGGCACCTGGAGCCTGATCCCGGCCGTGTTCTCGACGCCGGTCTTGCTCTCCTCACCTCCTGGGGCACCTATATCGACGATCACGTCATCCGCAACAAATACATCTGTCTCCCGACCATCTGCGAGATGAGCAGAAAAATTGCCTG
>CAYXQR010000132.1:0-15530 GCA_964466955.1 uncultured Nitrosospira sp. | reverse complement strand
GTTCGGGCCACTATACCCATACTCCAGCCCAGGATAACCATACTCTAACCCGGGCCTATCCTTTCCGCTAGAACCAGTACACCACCCGCCACTGGTACCACCAAACCCGCAATACCCCTCCAGTGAGAAAAGCCAGCAGCGTGTACACAGTCGGAAAAACGCCGCAAGTCTAACCGGCAATCGCGCAAGAGTCAAAAAATCGAAGCGACAGGAGAAGCCTACGCAGCAAGGTATGACAGCGAAACTACCGGGTGACGAAAACAGGCAGCCTCATCCCGCCTTTTCGTCCGGATTCACTGCCAGTGCCAGAAGAGGGTGCCGCCCAACGCGAAAATCAGTACGCTACAGATGATGAGCAGTACCTTGACCCGAATTCTGTAAACCTCGATCGCTTCCACAATCAGTGCATTTTGCTCCGCCAGCGATTTAATCAGTTGCACGGAAGCTTTCTGCTCATCGCTCAGCTCGATAATTTTTGCCTCCAGGAGCCGGATGCGATTGTCCAGCTTGTCCGGGTCGGCCGAACTTCCGCTGAATGGAGGCGCGGATGAAAATCCGCTCTCATCTGTCTTTGTTGCGGCAAACAGGTGCTTGGCCGCTTTCACGATATGAGGCGCCGATTCCAGCACGCTTCCCCATGGAATGATCTTTAATGCCGACATCCAGCCGATTGCCATGTCTCGCTCCTCCTTCCCAAAAACGCGGATTCGCCGCACAGCACGAATTCTACATTTTTGCCATTACCTCCGCGACGGTCTCTCCGATAGCGGAAGGCGTGGGGCTGATCGTCACACCAAGTTCCCTCAACATGGCCACCTTCTCCGCTGCGCTTTCGCCGGCGGATGAAACAATTGCGCCCGCATGCCCCATGCGGCGGCCTTCGGGCGCTGTCAATCCCGCAATGTAGGCGATTACCGGCTTGGTCATGTGCTTTTGCGCAAAGACACCCGCTTCAACCTCCTGCGGACCGCCGATTTCTCCGATCATGACCACGACTTCGGTTTCCGGATCCTGTTCGAATTTTTCCAGAATGTCCCGATGGGAGCTTCCAATGATTGGATCCCCTCCAATTCCGACAGACGTGGAAATGCCAATCCCCAATGCCTTCATCTGATCCGCCGCTTCGTATCCTAGGGTTCCGGAACGTCCGATGATTCCCACATTTCCCTGGATATAGATATGCCCGGGCATGATCCCGAGCATCGCCCGCCCCGGGCTGATGGTGCCGGCACAATTGGGGCCGGTCAGCACCATCCTTTGTTCAGGAGGAAAGCGGCGCAGAAAGTTTTTTACGGTCATCATGTCCTGGGTGGGGATGCCGTCGGTGATTGCCACACAGTATTTGATTCCCGCGTCCGCGGCTTCCATGATCGAATCCGCAGCAAATGCGGGGGGTACGAATACGATGCTGGCCTCCGCCCCGACCTCCCGGACGGCTTCCTTGACCGTATCGAAAACAGGCAAGCCAAGGTGTTGCTGGCCTCCTTTGCCCGGAGTCACGCCGCCCACGACCCTGGATCCATAGTTGATCATATCCTGGGCATGAAAGGTGCCAATTTTTCCGGTAAATCCCTGAACGATGATCCGCGTGCTCTCGTCAATTAAAATTGCCATTTATGTCCTTTCGCATCCGCATTCTTTCGCTACCACCTCATTGCGCGCCTGGACCACCTTGTGCGCAGCTTCCGCCAGAGTCCCTGCGGTAATGATGGGCAGACCGCTCTCAGCAATGATCCGTTGTCCCTCCGCAACATTGGTACCTGATAGACGCACTACGAGGGGGATCCCCATATCAATATTCTTTACCGCCTGCACCACCCCTTCGGCAATCCAGTCGCACCGGTTGATTCCGGCGAATATGTTGACCAGTATTGCTTTCACTCCCTTGTCGGCCAGAACGAGACGAAACGCCTTTTCGGTACGCTCCGCCGAAGCGCCCCCGCCGACATCAAGAAAATTTGCCGGTTCCCCGCCCGCAAGCTTGATCATATCCATCGTTGCCATGGCAAGGCCCGCACCGTTGATCATGCAACCGATGTCCCCTTTCAGGCCGATATAACTGAGACCATGGTCGGCAGCAGCAACCTCGCGGATATCTCCCTGAGTCTTGTCGCGCAGTTCGGCAATTTCGTGGTGACGAAACAGGGCGTTATCGTCGAAACTCATCTTGGCATCCAATGCGATGAGATCACCGCCATCCGTCACAACCAGTGGATTGATCTCCAGCATGCTGGCATCAAGATCGCGAAATGCCCGATAACATCCTCTGATCGTCTTGATTGCATGGGTCAGTTGCGCTGCTCCCAGCCCCAGGGCAAAAGCCATTTCACGTGCCTGAAAATCCTGCAGGCCCACCGAGGGTTCTACATGAATTTTCTTGATGGCGTCCGGGTTGGTGTGCGCCAATTCTTCAATCTCCATGCCACCCTCCCGGGCACCCACCATGACAATGCGCTCGGAAGCCCGATCAATCAGGAAACAGAGATACATTTCCTTGGCGATCCGCGTTCCGGCCTCGATATATACCCTTGAGCACAATTTGCCCGCCGGGCCGGTCTGGCGGGTCACGATTTCTTTTCCGAGCAGTTCTTCTGCTGCTGCTTCAACCTCATCGTGAGTTCTGCAAACCTTTATGCCGCCTGCCTTACCCCGGCCACCGGAATGAATCTGTGCCTTTACCACCCACACATCCCCCTCGATTTCCCTGGCACGTTGCACACTCTCTTCCGGACTATACGCGAGACCGCCTTCAGCGATCCTTATGCCGTATTTAGTCAAAATCTCCTTTGCCTGATACTCATGTATATCCAATGCATCACCTTATGGTTGTCGAATGATCATTTCCTGGGAATCCTCCGCTTTGCCGGCACCGATATAGAGGGAGGACCCGCGGGTCCTCATCGAAAAACTGCCGATCGAGAGGAAAACAGAAGGTCAAGGCAATTCCAATGATGGCTTTCCCAATACCGCATGCGCTGCCGGCGAATCTGAAAAAAAAAAGAAAAGGCCGCCCACGGCCTGAAAACACCTTAGCTTATGCGGCCTTTGCGTCGATTGCCTCAGCCATTTTGACGACGTTATTCGCCATTCTTGCCGAAGCTGCGTCGATCAGACGACCATCAAGTGCTGCCGCTCCCTTTCCTTGCGCCGCGGCTTCTTCCAGTGCAGCCAGGATGCGTTGAGCTTTACGGATTTCCGATGCTGGCGGGGTAAACACATCATTTGCCAGAACGATCTGTGAAGGATGAATAGCCCACTTGCCTTCACACCCCAGGGCGGCCGACCTTTTCGCAGCGGCCGTATATCCATCCGGATCCTTGATATCGCCGAAAGGCCCGTCAATCGGACGCAAGCCGTAAGCCCGGCAGGCTACTGTCATGCGGCTGATGGCAGCATGCCATTGATCTCCGGGGTAGTCTGGATTGAGCCCGCCGATATTCGTCGTTCGGGCACGGTTGCTCGCGGCATAGTCCGCTACTCCGAAATGCAGCGCCTCCAGCCGTCCGCCGGCGCCATTGCGAGCGATATCCTCCACGTTTGCCATGCCGAGAGCGGTTTCGATCAGCGCTTCGATCCCGATCCTGTTCTTCAACCCCTGCTGCATCTCCAACTGACTGAGCATGGCCTCGACCATGTAGACATCCGCATAAACGCCAACCTTGGGAATCAGTATGGTATCCAGTCTGCCGCCTGCCTGTTCGACCACATCGACCACGTCGCGCACCATGTACTGGGTATCGAGGCCGTTTATGCGCACGGAAACCGTTATGCCATGCCCTTGCCAGTCGAGGTCGTTCAGTGCTGCGATCACGTTTTTACGTGCCGACAGTTTGTCATCCGGGGCGACCGCATCTTCCAGATCCAGAAAAACAAAGTCAACGCCGCTTTTCAGCGCCTTCTCGAACATTTCTGGACTTGAACCCGGAACGGCGAGTTCGCAGCGCTGCACACGTAGAACGGAAGCTTCGTATAAGGTGTGGCTCATTTGCTCCTTCCTTTTGAATTATTGAATTGGAGTGTTCGGGAGGGGATACGAGGGAATGCCCGATGAACAAAACCGGGTGAAACAACCCGGATTGTCTCTTCTTGTTGTCAAAACCCCGACATTTTACTTTCGCGGGCCCGATTGTTCAATTTTTTACTTTGAAGCGAACGGAGCCGTAATGGATATGCACCATCGTCGCATGCGAGAGAAGGGCCGGAACGAGCGGCTCTTCAGGTTACCGGATACCCGACATCTCGGCCTCAGGGACCCTTCTGCCGGTCCTCTTTTCGCTATTTTGCACGCCACGCTTCTGATATTTCCACACGGCCTTATTATGGTCCGCCAGATTGTCCGAAAAATGAGACTCTCCATTCCCTTTCGAAACAAAATATAACGCCTTCGTCCTTGCAGGATTGAGCGCCGCCTGAATGGAAGCCAGCCCTGGCAGGGCAATGGGAGTAGGCGGGAGACCCTGACGCGTGTAGGTATTGAACTCCTGATCTGTCACCAGGTCTTTTTTCCGGAGATTTCCATCAAATTTGTCACCAAGGCCATAAATGACGGTGGGATCGGTTTGCAGCAGCATGCGCAGCCGCAGCCGATTGATGAATACCCCCGCAATCATCGCGCGGTCGCTTTCCCGGCCGGTTTCCTTTTCAACGATGGAAGCGAGAATCAGTGCCTGATAGGGATCGTCCAGCGGCAAATCCACCACCCTTTCGGCCCAGGCGACCTCAAGATGGCTTTTCATCGCATGATAGGCCCTCTTCAGTATTGAGAGGTCGCTGCTTCCCTTGGCGAAAAAATACGTATCCGGGAAAAACAATCCTTCTGTAGCATGTTCAGTCGCGCCTATCGATCGCAAAATTTCCGCGCTGCTCATCCCCGCGGAGTCATGGCGGATGGCGGGATGCTCATCCAGGGCCTGCTTCAACTGGGAGAAGGTCCAGCCTTCTATGAACCTGATTTCGCTTTGAGTAATGTCACCCTTGGTGATGCGCTTCAGCAACTGCAGAGGCGAGATGGCGGCGGTAATTTCATAATCCCCGGCCTTGACCAGGGAAGCGACACCCGTCAGGCGCGAAAGAAGGATAAAGGACCAGTAATCAGGCAAAACCCGCGCTTCAGTCAACTGCTTTGCTACAGCTTTGAGTGAACTGCCCTGCTCGATCGAAAACTCAAAAGGAACGGCAGGAGGATGGACAGGCAGGATGATGCGATAAACGAACCACCCCGCGAAAGCTGCAACTCCAAAGAAACCCAGGAAAAATATGCGTTTTAGTGTGCGATATGCCACAGCGGCAAATCAGGCCTTTCGAAAAATCAGCGTTCCGTTGGTACCGCCAAATCCGAAGGAATTTGACATGGCGACGTCAATTTTCATGTCTCGCGCCGTATTTGCCACGTAGTCCAGATCACATTGCGGATCCTGATCGAAAATATTGATCGTAGGCGGCGCAATCTGATGGTGGATCGCCAGGGTCGAAAAAATCGCTTCTATTCCGCCCGCTGCGCCGAGTAGATGACCTGTAAGGGATTTTGTGGAATTGACGACCAGGTTTTTTGCATGATCCCCAAAACAGCGCTTTACCGCGACGGTTTCGGCAATATCGCCCAAGGGCGTGGATGTGCCGTGAGCGTTTATATAATCCACGTCGGACGCGTTCAGACCCGCGTTTTTCAGTGCATTGGTCATGCAGCGCGCAGCGCCCTCTCCGTCTTCGGAGGGTGCGGTCATGTGATACGCATCCGCACTCATGCCAAAACCCGCCAGCTCGGCATAGATCCTTGCGCCACGGCGTTTGGCATGCTCCTTTTCTTCCAGCACGAGAACTCCTGCTCCCTCGCCCAGAACAAAGCCATCCCTGCCTTTATCCCAAGGCCGGCTGGCGGTAGCAGGATCATCGTTACGGCTGGATAGCGCACGGGCGGAGGCGAAACCACCGATGGCCAAAGGGGTGACACAGGATTCCGCGCCTCCTGCCACCATTATGTCCACATCCCCGTACTCGATCAGGCGAGCGGAATCACCAATACAGTGCGTTGCTGTCGTGCAGGCGGTCACGATGGCCAGATTGGGTCCCTTGAACCCATGCAGAATGGAAAGGTTGCCCGCGATCATGTTGATGATCGTGCTGGGAATGAAGAACGGCGAAATCTTGCGCGGACCGCCGGCTTGATAAGCATCGTATGTGTTTTCGATCATTGGCAGCCCGCCAATGCCGGACCCGATGTTGACGCCGATGCGTTCGGCATCCAGACCAGATTCCGTCACTTTATCTATGCCTGCGTCTTTGACTGCCTGAATTCCCGCAGCCATGCCATAGTGGATGAAAACATCCATGCGGCGCGCATCCTTGGAGGAAAGGTAATCCGTAACGTCGAAATCCCTGACTTCTCCGGCTATCTGAGAGGCAAATGCGGAAGCATCAAAACGGGTGATTCGGGTAATGCCGGATCTTCCGGCGATAACATTGCCCCATGCATCTGAAACGGTGTTACCGACTGGCGAAATGATGCCAAGTCCTGTGATGACTACCCTGCGCTTGGACAAATTGGCTCCGATAAGAGGTATGCTTCAAGCAACAAACTGCAAGGCAGCAACAATCAGTTGGTGTGAGAATTGATGTAATCGATCGCCTGCTGAACGGTGTTTATTTTTTCAGCCTGTTCGTCAGGAATCTCGCACTCGAATTCTTCTTCGAGGGCCATGACCAGCTCCACGGTATCCAGGGAATCCGCCCCAAGATCGTCCACGAAGGAGGACTCGTTCTTGACGTCAGCCTCGTTCACCCCCAGCTGCTCGGCCACAATTTTTTTTATGCGCTGCTCTACATTTTCCATCTAGATACCCTCTCCATAAGAAAAACGCCGCCATTCTAGCAAGTTTTCCATATTAGTAAAATCCGGATGCTTCAATCGCCGGAAGCAGCTGACCGGAATCAGCGGGATTGACGCATTAACCGATTCTGCCAGCGAATGTTGATAACACCAGGTACTTCATGGCCTCCGCCGGGCATGTACTGATGAGCATGGGCCGAAGTCGACCGTCCAGCGATTTTCAGTCCATGAGCATGCCGCCATTTACATGAAGGGTTGCACCGGTGATATATCCGGCAGCGGGCGAAGCCAAAAAGCCCACTGCCGCCGCCACCTCTTCCGCACGTCCCAGTCGTCCCAGCGGCACCTGCTGAAGCAGGGTTTGCTGCTGCTTTTCAGTAAGAGAACGGGTCATGTCGGTAGTGATGAATCCGGGCGCAATACAGTTCACGGTGATATTGCGGCTCCCCACTTCCCGGGCCAGTGATTTGCTGAATCCAAACATGCCGGATTTGGCAGCGGCATAATTGGCCTGGCCCATGTTGCCCGTAGCGCCCACCACGGATGATATATTGATGATGCGGCCGTAACGAACTCTCATCATGGATCGCAGCACGGCACGGCTCATGCGAAAAACCGACTTGAGATCCGTTTCCAGGATTTCATCCCATTCCTCATCCTTCATGCGCAGGACCAGATTATCACGCGTCACGCCGGCATTGTTCACCAGGATGGCGATCTCCCCGAATTCTTCCTGCACGCCCTTGATGGTGCTTTCAATCCGGATCGCGTCGTTCACGTTCAAAGTCAGACCGATGCCTTTATTACCGACATCTTTCAGATAATTGCTGATTATCTGGGCACCATTCTCCGTAGTCGCAGTGCCGATCAACGTAGCGCCCTGCCTGGCCAATTCAAGAGCTGTGGCGCGACCGATACCCCGGCTCGCCCCGGTTACGAGTGCTATCTGATTTTGCAGCATTGTCTTCCAGTCATCTTAGTCAAAAACAGTACAGTACAAAAAACTCCCGACAATTCCGGCCCCCTTCACGCATTCCTCATCAGGCCGGCAACGTCATTCAGCGCCGCACCATCCACGAGAGCCAGATTATGCAGACGGGTATCTATGCGCTTGCCCAGGCCCGACAGCACCTTACTGGGCCCGCATTCGACTGAATGAGTCACACCCGCCTCGACGAAAAAGCGGATAATTTCTGTCCAGCGAACCGGATTGAACAATTGCCGCACCAGAGCTTCCTTGATCGCAGCGGCATCTTCATGGTGCTGGACGTCCGCATTGTGCAGGAGCGGAACCGAGGGTGATCGCAGCGTGATACCGGCCAGTTGCTCTTTCATTTTTTTTGCTGCGGGATGCATCAGTGAACAGTGCGAAGGGATACTCATGGGCAACAGGACCGCCCGCTTTGCACCTCTTGATGTCGCCGCTTTCATCCCCCGCTCCACCGCGTTCCGGTGACCGGCAATCACGATCTGTCCGGGAGAATTGAAGTTTGCAGGTTCCAGTATTTCCCCACCTGGACTCGTGATTTCATCGCATATTTCACGTACTGCTTCATCCTCCAGGCCCAGGATCGCAGCCATCGCCCCAGCCCCCTCGGGGACTGCCTGCTGCATGGCCTCAGCCCGGAAACGCACAAGCGGCAGCGCATCAGCAAACGACAGCGCCTCGGATGCCACCAGAGCCGTGTATTCGCCGAGGCTGTGTCCCGCCATGAACATTGATTCCACATTGGCGAGGCTTCGGAAAGCCCGATAAACGGCAACTCCGGCTATCAGCATCAATGGCTGGGTATTGATGGTCAGATTGAGCTGTTCGGCAGGTCCATCGTTTGCCATCGCCCAGAAATCCTCGCCAAGAATATCAGACGCTTCAGAAAAAGTTTCATGAACCACCGGAAAGCCGTCATATCCCGCCATCATGCCAACTGCCTGAGACCCCTGACCCGGAAAAACACACGCAAATTTCACGAGATCTTCGTTCCTTTCTTCATGTTATTCACTGCCGGAACATTATTCATTGCTGAATTCATTGTGGAGGCGAGGGCGCTCCTCATTGATATGTGATGGAGGAAACCGGCGCCGATCAAAGGGGGAAGCAGGCCCGCCATCAAGGTAATCGCCTCGTGACTTGAAAAAGTGCAGGAAGCGGCGCAAAGGCGAACCCTGGGGATTGATCGCCTGTAAGTGCGGGATGCCTTTTACCATCGAATCAGCACCGCACCCCAGGTAAACCCGCCTCCGACGCCTTCCAGCAATACATGTTGACCCGGCCGGATGCGGCCGTCGCGCACCGCGATGTCCATGGCGAGCGGAATAGAGGCTGCGGATGTGTTGCCCTGTTTGTCCAGAGTGGCCACCACCCTCTCCATCGGTATGCCCAGCTTCCTGGCGGTGGAAGCAATAATACGGATGTTGGCCTGGTGAGGAATCAGCCAGTCCACATCGGATGGCTGTAAATGATTTTCAGCCAGCGCCTCGTACACGACTTCTTCCAGTACTTTGACGGCAAACTTGAAAACGGCATTGCCTTCCATCATGACGAAAGGCGTGCCTTCCACTTTTCCGCCGGCAAGGTGGCCCGGCGCGGAAAGGATACTGCTGTGGCTGCCATCGGCATGCAGATGACTGGAGAGTATTCCCGGCTGATCGCTTTGAGACAATACCACTGCTCCCGCGCCATCACCGAAAAGGACGCAGGTACTGCGGTCATTCCAGTCGAGTATGCGGGAATAGATCTCCGCCCCTACTACCAGCGCCTTGCGACATTTACCCGCCCGTATATACATGTCCGCGGTGGCGAGCCCGTATATGAACCCGCTGCATACCGCCTGGACATCAAACGCCGCGCAGTCACGGATTCCCAGCTTGCTCTGCAGAATGCAGGCAGTGCTCGGGAAAATCATGTCGGGTGTCGTCGTAGCCACGATGATCAGATCGATTTCTCCAGGATCGATCCCTCCAGCCTCCATCGCCTTGCAGCTGGCGTTGAGGGCCAGGTCGCTCGCCATTTCATGATCAGCGGCGATATGGCGCTGTTCAATACCGGTACGCGTGCGTATCCACTCGTCGCTTGTGTCCACCATGCGCTCCAGATCCTGGTTGCTGAGGATCTTTTCCGGCAGGTAGCTGCCCGTTCCGATGACCTTGGAGTAGATCATGCAGTATTCTCTTCGACCGGAGCACCGGAACAGAGCACAGGGGATGGCAGATGATGCGACAATTGCGCGACACGGTCGCTGATATGATCCAGCATTCCCCCCCGCACCTCATCCACCGCGCGCCCGATGGCAAATCCGAACGCATGCCTGTCTGCCGAGCCATGGCTCTTGATGACGATGCCGCGCAATCCCAGCAGGCTGGCACCATTGTATCGACGATGGTCGACCCGACGTTTGAACGCTTTGAGAACGGGCCCGGCAACGAGCCCCGCCAGTCGGGTAGCAAAATTACGCCGGAACTCCTCGCGCAGATAGGTGGAAAGCATTTGCGCTACGCCTTCCGAAGTTTTCAGGGCTACATTACCAACGAAACCATCACATACAACCACATCCGTCGTTCCTTTGTAAATGTCATCACCCTCGATATTGCCGTAAAAATTGAGTCCACTGTCACGCAGCAGTTCTGCCGCCTGCTTGACTACTTCGTTGCCTTTGATTTCTTCCTCACCGATATTCAGCAATCCGACGCTGGGTTTATCCTTGTTTTCCACGCTGGATACGAGGGTGGCACCCATGACTCCGAATTGCAGCAGATGCTCCGCACTGCAATCCACGTTTGCGCCCAGATCGAGCACATACGTATGTCCTCTCATGGTGGGCAGGACCACCGCCAAAGCCGGCCGGTCGATACCCGGAAGCGTTTTCAGCACAAACCTGGACGTTGCGATCAGTGCCCCGGTGTTACCCGCGCTGACGCATGCCTGGGCTGCCCCGCTTTTGACCAGGTCGATCGCAACCCGCATGGAAGAATTTTTCTTACCACGCAACGCCAGCGCAGGCGACTCATCCATACCCACGACCTCGCTTGCCGCGTGTACTCTCACGCGCGGGTCGGATGCAAGCCTGGCAGCACGCATTTCGGATTCGATCGCAACGGGCAACCCCACCAGAATGATGTCTGTAGCGGGATTGCGATGAAGATAATCGGCGACTGCAGGAACCGTCACATGAGGACCATGATCCCCCCCCATGCAGTCCACAGCTACGGTGATATTCAATATTGACGCCCTTGAGGCTTGAATATGCTCCGGCGGCACAGTGGCTGGGGCGAGATTCAGTCTTCTTTTGTTTTGACGACTTTTTTGCCGCGATAATACCCTTTCGGACTGATGTGGTGACGCAAGTGCACTTCACCCGTACCGGGATCCACGGTCAATGGCGCTCCCGTCAAAAAATCGTGCGAGCGGTGCATGCCGCGCTTGGATGGGGACTTCTTGTTTTGCTGGACTGCCATGGGATTCAGCTCCTCGATGTTGTTCAGTGCGGTTTTTTCAAAGCCGACAGAGCGGCAAAAGGCATTCTTTCGTCTGCATTATCGTCATGATCGCCCGTGACGGTGCATTTCTCTTCGCCGTGGCGTGGGGAAAAGGGCAGGCTCAGAATGATCTCATCCTCGATGAGCATCGGAACGCTCAAATCATGCCGGGCCAATATGCAGTCGGTGCTTTCGTCTTCATCAAGCCGCAGGAGCTCGTCTTCATCCCGCGCCAGCAGCAGACTGATATTGATATCCAGGACGTGCGCGATTGTCTCAAGGCATCGTTGACACCGGAGATGCATGACCCCGTAGATCTGGATTCGAAGAACGGGTCTGCCCTTGTCATTCAGGGCGCCCGCGATCGCATACTGCAAGCTGCCGAGATTGTCCGTTAAATAATCCTGCAAACGCTCCAGGGCGGAAATGGATATTTTACCATGGTACGTTCCGGCATTACCGGCAAAATCAAGGGCATCTATAACAGGCGGCAGCGTCATGAGCACAAAAACTTCCTGAAATCGGAACCCAAATCATTGCAGCGCTCGCTGCCCGCCATGCTTCATGGATAGAGAACCCCGGGCTGGAATAGTACCTCGACCTGCATGTTCCGGATTGGTAAACGCGGGTATTTAGTATTAGAATCTGCCGCAATCTCCCGTAAGTACGGCGCGCATAATATATTCTTTGCCTCCCGGTGTCAAAAACACAAGAAAATCAGCCCGTGAAAACACAACCCATTGTCCCGAAGCTCATTCTGGGTTCCAGTTCCATCTACCGGCAGGAATTGCTTGGGCGACTGAAGGTTCCGTTTGAGGTAAGCAATCCCGATGTCGATGAGACCCCACTGGACAACGAGAGCCCCCATGCCACTGCTGTCCGTCTTGCAGCCGAGAAGACGCGGGCGGTGGCGCGGGCCCATCCCGGCGCGTTGATCATAGGAGCCGACCAGGTGGCGACGCTCGACGGCGTGCAGTTGAGCAAGCCGCTGAACCGAGGCAATGCAATCATACAATTGCGCCTGATACGCGGCAGAGAGGTTTTATTTCATTCCGCCCTGAGTCTGCTCAACGACCATACCGGCAATACCCAGACGCAGCTTGTCTCCTCCCGGGTCACGTTCCGGCAATTGACCGACCAGCAGATCGAAAATTACCTGGACAGGGAACAGCCTTACCACTGCGCCGGAAGCGCCAAGCTGGAGGGCCTGGGTATTGCGCTGATCGAGCAGATTGTCAGCAACGATCCGAGCGCGCTCATCGGACTTCCGCTGATTGCGCTGGTGGAGATGCTGGCGCAGGAAGGCATCACAGTAGTGTGAGTACTGGCACGCTCTATCTGATACCGGTTTCATTGGGCGACGAGGACCTCGCCTGTACCATTCCGTCCGCTGTCAGAACACGCGTGGCGGAACTGGATTCCTTCATTGTCGAGCATCCAAGGACAGCCCGGCATTTCCTGAAGCTGATCGGTTGCACGGTCCCCTTGCAACGCATCCATATGCAGGTGCTGGACGAGCACACCAAGCCCACGGAATTCGAGAGCCTGCTGGCACCCGTTTTTACGGGAAAGGATCTGGGATTGCTTTCAGAAGCAGGGTGCCCGGCGGTGGCAGATCCCGGCGCGGAACTGGTGCGCCTGGCCCACCGCCGCAACATTCAGGTGGTTCCCCTGGTGGGTCCTTCTTCAATACTGCTGGCCCTGATGGCCTCGGGACTGAATGGTCAATGCTTTGCCTTTCAAGGCTACTTGCCCGCGGAAACGGACAAACGCAGAAAAAGGATTGGCGAATTGGAGAAAGAGTCGATCCTGCGAAATCAGACGCAGATCTTCATCGAAACGCCTTACCGCAACCAGAAACTGCTGGAATCGCTATTGCATACCTGCCAATGCGAAACAGCGCTGTGCATCGCCTCCAGCCTCACTCTTCCAGGTGAGTTCATTTCCACGAAAACAATCAGGGAGTGGTCGAATGCGCCACCCGACCTCGCCAGTAAACCTACGGTCTTCCTGTTGCATGGCAGGAAGACCGCGCGCAGAAACGGCTGCCAATCCGGTCGAAAGTAATCGCTTCCCGCGTCGCGGAGCAAATCCCAGCCCTTTTTACCGCAATCCCCATCCGCTTACAATGCTGACCAGCGTTTCTGCCGCCGCCGCCCCGAAGCGCCGCACGAACCGCTCTGTCAACCCTTCGCGGGTCGTAAAATCGACAATGTTTTCGGCTTTGATCACTTCGCGCGCTACATACTCCGCGCTGCCGAGGCCATCCGCGAGTCCCAGATCTACGCTTTTCTGCCCCGTCCACATCTTGCCGCTGTACAGATCCGGCTCTCCTTTCAGACGATGCCCCCTCCCCTCCTGCACCACCTGAATGAACTGCTCGTGAATTTCGTTCAGGATTTTTTGGGCGTACTCCTCCTGCTCAGGATTCGAAGGAGAAAACGGATCGAGAAAAGCCTTGTTTTCGCCAGCTGTCAGTAATCGCCTTTCAATGCCGAGTTTTTCCATTGCGCTGGTAAAACCGAAACCATTCATCAGGACACCAATGGACCCTATCAGGCTGGCTTTGTCGACGTAAATCCTGTCCGCGGCTGCGGCCACATAATAGCCGCCGGAGGCGCACACGTCCTCTACTACCGCATAAAGGGGAATATCAGGATACTCGGCGCGCAGCCGGCGAATCTCGTCGTTGATGTAACCCGCCTGCACCGGGCTCCCACCCGGGCTGTTGATGCGCAGGATGACCCCCTGTGTTTTCGTATCCTTGAACGCATTCTGCAAGCCAGTTGCAATATTGTCGGCGCTGCTGAAGCTGTCGGGAGAAATCACGCCGCGCAGATCGACAATGGCGGTATGTTTGCGGGACATGGTCAGATCACTCTCTCCGAGCCAGCCCAAGGCAAAAAACAGGAGAATGAACAGATAGAAAAAAGTAAGGGATTTGAAAAAAACCCCCCATTGGCGCGCCCTCTTCTGCTCCCGCAGCGAGGAGAGCACCAGCTTTTCAAGTACCTGCTCCCAACCTTCGTTCTGTTTCTCAGAATCAGCCATTATCCAGTCCTTCAATCCTTATTTCAGCCAGATTCAACCCGACCGGAAAATTTCCGGACATGCGGCAAACCTGGATATATTACACGTATTATCCTCATTTCTTGCACACAGCTTGCTTCCTGTCTCGGGCACCCCTGCTGACACCTCTTCGGTATCCCCTCGAAACCCTGTTCGACGCAGGGCGCGTGGAAAGTTATTCCGGTGCCCCGCACTCATCGGCAGAATGTTCAGGATCCTGTTCCATGGCGGCCCGGCCACCCGCGTCCAGTTCCAGCAGGAATGCAGCCAGATCGTTTGCCAGGGGTGCTTCGAGGTACAGCCGACAGCCCGTTACCGGATGGATGACCTCCACTGCTGCCGCGTGCAGAAACATGCGGGGGAGGCGCTCCCCCACGGGACGTCGCGCCAATTCCCTGTTCAATGCAAAATCCCCGTATTTGTCATCACCCGCAATAGGAAAACCCAGATGAGCGAGGTGAACCCGGATTTGATGGGTACGGCCCGTTTTCAGTTCAGCCCCCAGCAAGCTGAAATTCTTCCAGGATTTCAGCAGCGTGAAGATAGTATGGGAAGTCAGAACATTCCTGTTCTCCCTGCTTTCCGTCACCACCGCTACCCGACGCTCCCCCGTGGGAGTCAAGTATTTATGAAGGGGGAGTCTGACATTTTGCCGGGCATTGTGCCAGTTGCCTTTTACCAGAGCCAGGTAGTGCTTCCCGACCGTTCCTTCCCGTATCTGCCGATGCAGATCGATCAGGGCTGTCCGGCTCTTTGCAAGAAGCAGAATGCCGGAAGTTTCCCGATCGAGCCGATGAACCAGTTCCAGAAATTTCCACTCCGGATGCTGCGCTCGCAGGTGTTCGATCACGCCGAAGCTGACCCCGCTGCCGCCATGTACCGCCGTGCCGGGAGGCTTGTTGATCACGATCAGCGCCTCATCCTCGAACAGGATATCGAAAGGCATCGATGTCTTGAAAAATCTCCCCCGGGCCGACTTCGTTTCATCCACAGCCCGTTCTTTCACCATTTTCACCGGCGGTATGCGTACCATATCCCCTAGCTGAAGGTGGTAGTCTGCTTTGATACGCCTACTGTTGAGCCGGACCTGCCCGCTGCGCAACAACTGGTAAATATGGCTTTATCTCTACAAAACTTATTTTTTGTAAATAAAAATGAGTTC
>CAYXQR010000131.1:0-22789 GCA_964466955.1 uncultured Nitrosospira sp. | reverse complement strand
ACTGCCAGTGGAATGCGTGTTGCTCGGTTACCGGCCGGAGTTCTGGCGGCCGGCCGACAGTGTCCTGGTCGTACTGGGAATGTTTCAGGCGCTGAACGGGTATGAGGAGGATGAACGCATGCGCACCGTCATGGGCAGCGTCCTTCCGGACGATGTTTTGGGCTTTCTTGTTCCTGCCGTCGATGCCTACACCGATAAGCTGCTGCGGGGCGTCACGTCACCGGCCGCGATGTCTCCTATTCCGGTGCAGACTCTCGCCGCGATTCGGCGCCCCTTTGACCTGGGCCGGATGTCACAGACGTCGATTGTCAATTCCGATAAACCCGTCGTGGGATCGAACGCCTGGGCGATCGGGGGATCCAGAACAACAGACGGACGAGCCATTCTCGCCAACGATATGCATCTCGACGTGACGGTTCCCAATATCTGGTATCGCGTCCAGCTTCAGTATGAGGACGTCGAAATGGCCGGCATCGTCCTGCCGGGAATTCCTGTGATGATCACGGGGTCGAACGGGTATGTCGCGTGGGGTTTGACCAATGTAGAGGGGGACTTTCTTGATCTCGTACAGGTGGAACTTAATCCTCGTAATGCACAGGAATATGCGACGCCGGAGGGCTGGCGTTCCTTTACGATCCGTGGAGAAACGATTGTGGTCAAGGATGGAGAGGACCGGCAGGTCGAGGTGAAGGAAACGCTCTGGGGTCCCCTGGCGTCCGAACCTTTGCTTGGACGACCGGTGGCCATTCGTTGGACCGCCCTGGATCCGGATGCCGTGGATGTGGGGTTGCTGCATCTGGATCGGGTCCGTTCTCTGTCGGAGGCGATCTCCGTTGTGAATCGCGCGGCCGGTCCTGCGAACAATGTGTTGCTTGCGGATACGGATGGGCACATTGCCTGGACGTATACAGGCCGGATTCCTATTCGCCGGGGATTTGACGGTTCGGTCAGCCTTTCATGGGCGGATGGCCAGGCCGGATGGTCGGGATTCATCGAACCGGATCAGTTGCCGCGGATTGTGAACCCCCCGTCAGGATTTCTGGTGAATGCGAATCAGCGCATGGTGGCCGGCAACGACCCCTATGTGATCGGCCATTCATTCGCCGGCGGGTATCGGGCGTTTCGAATTACTGAGCGCCTGCGCAGCATGATCCCGGCGCGTGAACCGGACATGTTCTCCATTCAACTGGATACGACGACGGAGATCTATGAGTTCTATCGGAGTCTGGCGTTACAGTTGCTGAGCAGGGCGGTGGTTCAGCAGAAGCCTCATCTGTCGGAAGCCCAGCGTGTTCTCGATGCCTGGAATGGAAAGGCTGATGCCGAGAGCATAGGAATCGGGCTATTGGCGGAATTTAGAAAATCCCTGGCGCGCTCAGTCTTTACACCATTTTTGGAAGGATGCCGTGAGAAAGACGAAGGATTCGTCTATGACGGAGATCTGGATACCCCCCTCCGCGCGCTCCTGACCGCGCAAGTGCCTCAGCTCCTGCCGGATCAGGAGCATTTCACGGATTGGCATGCCTTTCTTCTGCATGTGCTGGAGCAAAGCCTCGAGGATCTGAAGGCCAGATATCATGTGATGACCCTGAGTGAGTTGACCTGGGGAATGATGAATCGGGTCGAGATGGTGCATCCGTTGGGGAATGCCGTTCCGGGATTGGGATATGTATTGAATATGCCGGATGAAGAAATGTCAGGTTGCAGCCAGTGTGTGCGAGTCATGAGCGGAAGTCTCACCGCCAGCCAGCGCATGGTGGTGTCTCCGGCTCATCATGAAGACGGAATATTTCAGATGCCGGGCGGGCAGTCGGGCCATCCGCTTTCACCTTACTACCGGGATCAGCAGCCCTACTGGAGTAAAGGCATTCCCTCGCCGTTGTTGGCAGGTCCGACCACGCATCGACTCACATTGAGCCCCTTGCCGGGGCAGACATAACGGACGCAGCAGCGTACGCGATGTCAGAGACTTCACCCTAACCATATAAGGAGGATTCATGGGAAACGACGAGCAGGAAGATACGACAGTCTACAAAGTGGTGATGAATCATGAGGAGCAATATTCCATCTGGCCGTCCTATCGGGATAATCCTCTCGGATGGTCGGATGTTGGGAAGACCGGCCTCAAGGAAGAATGTTTGGACTATATCAAGGAGGTATGGACGGATATGCGTCCGTTGAGTTTGCGAAAGTGGATGGCCGAACAAGCGGACAAGACAGGTTCTCCATGTTGACCGCCGCGCAATCATCCCCATGGATTGTCACCTGCCGTCAGACGGCAGGGATCCGGCTCTTGTGTTTTCCTTATGCGGGGGGAGGCCCTTCAGTCTTTCGCAGTTGGCCGCAATATCTTTCGCCGGGCATTGAGCTCTGTGCCGTCCAGTTGCCGGGCCGGGAGGCGCGTATGAAGGAAGCCCCCATCGGGGACCTCGGGCGTCTGATCGCCGAACTTGTGGAGGCCGTTGAGCCGAGTCTCGACAGGCCGGTCGCGTTCTTCGGGCACAGTATCGGCGGCCTGATCGCGTTTGAACTTGCACGCGAGATGCGGCGACGTTCCGGCATCGAACCGGTGCATCTCTTTGTCTCCGGTTGTCCCGCTCCTCAGATTCCCGACAACGATCTGCTCTACGACCTGCCGGAAGACAAATTCCTTGATCGTATGCGGCAGTTCAATGGAACTCCACGGGAAGTGCTGGAACATCCGGAGATGATGCAACTCGTTCTTCCCGCGCTCCGCGCGGATTTCTCGCTGCGCGACACTTATGTGCATGCCGAGGAACCGCCTTTGCGCTGTGCAATTTCGGTATTCGGCGGTCTGGAGGACATTCGTGTAGGGACAGGGCAACTGGAGGACTGGAGAGCCCATACGTCTGACTCGTTTCAGATGTGCCTGTTTCAGGGGGACCATTTCTTCCTGCGGACCGCGCAGGCCGCCGTCGTGGAATCCGTGACCCGGACATTGCAGCGGTATGGGTCGTGAGGAGAAATTTGCGGGACCGGGAGATTTCGTTTTCCGTGGCAGCCGCCCAATCGTGACGGTTTCAGCCGAGTGAGAAAGAATACACAATGATCCGGAGGTGCAGATATGAACCATGATCGTCAAGCGACTTGTACCATGCCGTCTCAGTCGGGAGGCAACGGCGGTCCTGAGCCGTTGTTCTCGCCGGAGCCGCTTGTCCCCGGCGTTCGTCTCCCGTTGGTGATGACGGCGCAGGAAGTCCGGGATTTGAGGGCCTTTTCAGCGGCCGCGCGTCGTGGCGCCGACGAGTATTTGTCGGTTCATGGCGGCGTGTTATTTCGAGGATTGC
The DNA here is from genome assembly GCA_964466955.1 of uncultured Nitrosospira sp. Lineage (GTDB taxonomy): Bacteria > Pseudomonadota > Gammaproteobacteria > Burkholderiales > Nitrosomonadaceae > Nitrosospira. The sequence continues at coordinate 19,481 of CAYXQR010000131.1, read as the reverse complement.
CGGTGCGGTCGCCGTCGGACTTCGAATCGTTTGTCAAGGTCTTTACCCAATCGATGATCTCCTATGAATTCGGATCCACGCCGCGCTCCCAGGTTCATCATCAGGTCTACACATCGACGGAATATCCTTCGGATCAATCTATTCCCCTGCACAACGAACAGGCCTATACCACGGAATGGCCGATGAAGATCTGGTTTTACTGCGGCCAGCCGTCCGAGGAAGGCGGGTATACGCCCATTGCCGACAGCCGGGAGGTGTTGACACGGATTCCGTCGCATATCCGGGAACGGTTTATCCGGAAACGGGTGATGTATGTGCGTAATTATGGCAACGGGCTCGATGTGCCCTGGCAGAAGGTGTTCAACACCGAGGATCGTGCCGCTGTTGAGCAGTTCTGCCGGAAGAGCGGGATCCTGTTCGAGTGGAAACCGGACGGCGAACTGCGGACGCGACAGATTGCACAGGCGGTGGCGGTGCATCCCGTGACTCAGGAACGGGTCTGGTTCAATCAGGCGCATTTGTTCCACGTCTCGAATTTGGAGCCGGACGTGCGCGAGGCGCTCTTGTGCGCCGTGAGCGAAGACGAGCTTCCGCGGCATGCCTATTACGGAGACGGCACTTCCATTGAGACTGAGGTGTTGGATGAAATTCGCGAGGTCTATCGTTGTCTCGCGGTTCAATTCCCCTGGCAGAAAGGGGATGTGCTGATGCTGGACAATATGCTGGCGGCCCATGGACGTACGCCCTACAAGGGAACACGACAAATCCTGGTCGCGATGGCTGAGCCGTCAGGAGCGCCGACCGAATGCCCCTGAACGAGGAAGTGGCCCGAAGCGAGACGCTGCCCTACGAGGCCATGGAGGCGGAGCACTATGTGTTCCCGATGAGCTTTGCGCAGCGTCGATTGTGGTTCCTGTCACAATTGGAGCCGGAAAGTTCCTCCTACAACACGGCGATTACCGTGCGGATGAAGGGCGTGCTCGACCGCCAGGCCGTTGAGCGCTCATTCAATGACATCGTGATGCGGCATGAGGTCTTGCGGTCGACGTTCGAGTCAGCGGATGGGGATCCCGTGCAGATCATCGCGGCGCAGCGTGAAGTGCATCTCAGAGTGGTCTCCATCCCCAAGAGCGATGACAGGGTCGAACAGGCGGTCGCCGCGGAGGCACAACATCCGTTTGATCTCGCGCGCGGTCCATTGATTCGCTTGTGTTTGTTTGAGAGACACGATGAGGAGCACGTCCTGGTGGTCACGCTGCACCATATTGTGTGCGACGGGTGGTCTGCTCAAATCCTGGCGAGGGAATTCGCGGCGTGCTATGCGGCCAGAATCGCGGGCTCGACCGCCTCCTTGCCGCCGTTGCCGATTCAGTATGCCGATTATGGGGAATGGCAACGGCAGTGGTTACAAGGGGCGGTGCTGGAACGCCAGTCGGCCTATTGGAAGCAGCAATTGAACGGTGATTTACCGGTACTGGAAATCCCGGCCGACCGGCCGCGAGCAGCAGTCCAGGGGTCGTCCGGAAGCCGGCATGCCTTTGTGGTCCCTGACAGTGTCGCGAAGGAATTAGTTGCCCTCAGCCGCCGGGAAGGCGTGACGTTGTTCATGACGTTGCTGGCCGCCTTTCAAGTGTTGTTGCTCCGGTATACGGGTATCGAGGATGTCTGCGTCGGGACGCCGGTCGCGTGCCGGACCAGGCCGGAGACCGAGGATTTGATCGGGTTCTTCGCCAATACCCTTGTCCTGCGCACCGATCTCTCGGGAAATCCGCCGTTTTCCCGTTTGCTGGCAAGGGTGCGTGACGTCGTCATCGGGGCTCAAGCGCATCAAGACCTTCCGTTCGAAGAACTGGTCGATGTGTTGAAGCCTGCGCGTGCCTTGAGTCATCCGCCGTTGTTTCAAGTCATGTTCGTACTCCAGACCACGTTGTCCGAAGCGATCCGGCTTCCCGGCCTTTCCGTCGAAGTGCAAGAAGTGGATGTGGCCGATGCCAAGTTCGATCTGTCGCTCGACATGGCGGAAACGGAACAGGGGTTGGAGGGGGCGTTCGAGTACAACACCGACCTCTTTGAGAAATCAACGATCCTCAGAATGACGGACCATCTGCTGCGGCTGCTTCAAGGGATTGTCGACGGCCCCGATGTGCCTGTACACGAATTGCCGGTCATGGCGGCATCGGAATGGTCTCACGTGGTGACGGAGAGTCGCGATCCCGAATTCAGGTCACCTGTGGCTGCCGGCTATGCGGATGTGTTCGAGGCGCAGGTCGAGAAGTCCCCGAAGGCGATTGCCGTCGTCTGCCAGGGGCAATCACTGACCTATCGGGAATTGAATGCGGCCGCCAATCAGGTGGCGCATGCTCTGAGCCAGGCCGGCGTGGGCGCAGAATCGATTGTCGCGGTGCTTGACCGCCGCGGGATTTCTTTCCTGACGATGATGCTCGGGGTCTTCAAGGTCGGTGGTGTCTACATGCCGCTTGACCCGACCCATCCGGCCGCGCGCTGGAGCCGCCTCATCGAATTGAGCCGGGCCGAAGTCGTCCTGGTGTCAGAGTCGTTCCGCACCAGCTTACATGCCGCATCTGTGAGGTTGTCACCATCAGGCGATATTCCGGTGCTGACGATAGAACATATCCGGGCACAGGGAGTGCCCGAACATCATCCACCCCGCCAGTCGACGCCGGACCAACTCGCATACGTCATCTATACGTCCGGGTCCACAGGGGTGCCGAAAGGCGCGATGGTGACGCAGCAGGGGTTGGTCAATCACGTCATGAGCAAGGTTGCGGTTTTGGGCTTGGATGTCCATGCGGTCGTCGCCCAAACGGCGTCGGCCTGTTTCGATATTTCGGTCTGGCAATTTCTCACGGCGCTGCTGACCGGTGGCCGTACGCTGATCATCCCTGACGAGATCGCGCGCGATCCGGCGGCACTGTGGTCCTGTCTGAATGAATCGGACGTCACGGTTGCCGAAACCGTTCCCGTGCTCTTGCAAGGCATGCTCGACGCTGCAGCCGGATCCACGGCGCCTCCGTTGCCCAAGCTTCGCTGGATGCTCCCTACCGGTGAGGCGCTCCCGCCGCAACTTTGCCGCCAGTGGTTCGAGCGATACCCGCACATCCCCCTGATGAACGCCTATGGACCGGCCGAGTGTGCCGATGATGTGGCCATGGCTCCGATCACCGGGCCTCCTCCACGTGAGCAAGTCAGTATGCCTATCGGTTGGCCTATTCAGAATGTTCGGGTCTATGTTGTGGATCGGTGGCTCGGACCGACCCCCATCGGGGTTCCCGGTGAGCTCTGTATCGGTGGGATAGCGGTCGGGCGAGGGTATGTGCAGGATCCTGCGCGGAGTGCCGAAGCGTTTGTGCCGGATCCGTTCGGCAGAGAACCGGGCGCGCGTCTCTATCGCACGGGTGATCGTGCGTGCCGGCGGGCCGATGGAAGTCTGGAATTTCTCGGACGGTTCGATCACCAGGTGAAATTGCGGGGTGTGCGTATCGAGTTGGGTGAGATCGAGGCCCGTCTTCGCGAGCTCCCGGACATTCGCGATGTCGTTGTGGTGTTGCGTGAGGATTGTCCCGGCCAAAAACGATTGACGGCTTATGTGGTGACGTCCGTGGCGGGAGAGAATCAGAGGAACTCCTGGCGCACGGCATTGCGGACACAGTTGCCCGACGCGATGATTCCGGCCTGTTTTGTCCTGCTGGAGGCGCTGCCCCGCACGCCCAACGGCAAGGTGGATCGGCAGTCGTTGCCCGTTCCCGAGCAGGAGCGCATGCGCGAATATGTGGCGCCGCGGACGCCCGGAGAAGAAACCCTGGCCGGAATCTGGGCCGATCTTTTGGGAATCGAGCGAGTCGGAGCAGAGGATAATTTTTTCGAGCTCGGGGGAGATTCCATTCTCAGTTTGCAGGTCGTGAGCCGCGCAAGACAAAAAGACCTGTTGCTGACTCCGCGGCAGCTCTTCCAGTATCAAACCGTTGCGGAACTGGCCGCCCATGCATCCTCATCGTCTTCCACAACGGAAGTGTCTCCTCTGACCTGGAATGCGTCCGCGTTTGTAGATGGTGAGACCGCCGGGGCAGCGCGACGGGCCTGTCCGGATCTGGAGGACCTTTATCCCCTGAGTGCTTTACAGCAGGGGCTGTTGTTTCATAGCGCGTATGCACCCCGATCCGGTGTCTACATCGAACAGATGCATTGCCGGTTGCGGGGAGAGGTGGATGCACCGGCATTCCGGAAGGCCTGGCAGCGGCTCGTGGCCCGGCACGCGGTGCTTCGAACCGGATTCATGTGGCGGGACGTGTCGTCACCGGTACAGATCGTCATGCCTTCGGCGGATCTTCCCTGGCTGGAACTCGATTGGCAGGGCTATTCCGGCAGCGAGCAAGAGCGGCGCCTGCGATTATTTATCCAGGAAGACCGGCGGCACGATTTCAACTTCGATCAGCCTCCCTTGATGCGTCTGGCTCTGATCCGCGTCGCGCCGGAGACGTATGAAGTGATCTGGACCCACCATCACATCCTCATGGACGGCTGGTGCCTGCCGATTCTGCTGAAAGAAGTGCTGACCTCGTATCATGCGTTTCGATCCGGGCAAGAACCGGCGAAGGACCTTCCGGCTCCCTATCGGCATTACATCGCCTGGCTTCAGCAGCAGAATTCGGCCGCTCCGGAAGAATTTTGGCGCGCCACTCTTCAAGGATTTACTGCACCGACCCTGTTGGGGGACGAAGGGAAGGCGGAGGAGTCCGATGGAATGGGAGAGTATGGAGCATTCACGCTGACGATCTCATCGGCAACGACCGAAGCGGTTCGCGCATGCGCCCGGCGGTGCCAGGTCACAGAACATACGCTGGTGCAGGGGGCCTGGGCGCTGTTGCTGAGTCGATACCGCGGTGAGACGGACATCGTTTTCGGCACAACGGTATCCGGTCGTGCCGCCGAAATCCCCGGAATCGAATCGATGGTCGGTCTGTTTGTCAATACGCTGCCGCTTCGTCTGTCGGTCCCGCCGGAGGCCGTCGTCCACCAATGGCTGCGTGAGCTTCTCGCGCGAAACGGCGATCTGCGGGAGTATGAACACAGCCCGCTGGCGCAGGTTCAAGGATGGAGTGAGGTGCCGCGCGGTCAATCGTTGTTCGAGAGCCTGATCGTATTCGACAACCATCCGATGGATGGAACGTTGGAGCAAGGCACGATCGGACTCGCCGTTGAGCAGTCGCGGTTGCAGGGACAAACGAACTATCCCTTGACGCTGAACGTGTTGCCTGGGAAGGCCCTGACCGTTGACTTCTGGTACCAGCGCGCGCGGTTCCGTGATGAGGTCATTACCCGTATCGCGGGCCATTTCAACAGGCTCTTGACGGCCATGGCTGAAGCGCCACAGGCCCGGTTGTCGGCATTGCCGTTGATGGGGGCGGAGGAGCGCGAGGTGGTCGTGAGGGAGTGGAACGCGACGGCGCGGGTCTATCCCACGGAACGGACGGTGCCGGAATTGATCGCCATGCAGGCCGCGCAGACCCCGACGGCGATTGCCGTGCGCGAGGGCACGCACACGCTGACCTACGAGGCGCTGCTGGATCGAGCCAATCAAGTGGCGCAGACCCTGCGGGCGCAGGGCATCGGCCCTGAGACTCTCGTGGGAATTGCGATGGCCCGTTCTCTCGACCTGGTAATCGGCCTGCTGGGGATCCTCCAATCGGGCGCGGCCTACGTCCCGCTCGATCCGACCTATCCCGCCGAACGGCTGGCCTTCATGCTGGCCGACAGTCAGGTGGCGGCCTTACTGACTCATGAGGCGTACGTTGCTCCGTTGGGCTTTGCCGGCTATACGCTCTGTCTCGATAGGGATTGGCCGAGCATCGTTCGGCAGCCGACCACCGCGCCACCCGGCCGGTTCACCGACGCGCAGCTGGCCTATACCATCTATACCTCCGGCTCCACCGGCCAACCCAAAGGCGCGGGGAACACCCACGGCGGGTTGCGCAATCGTCTGCAATGGATGCAGGAGACCTATCCCCTGAGTACCGCCGACAGGGTGCTTCAGAAAACGCCGTTTAGTTTCGACGTCTCCGTGTGGGAATTCTTCTGGCCCCTCCTGGCCGGTGCGGAACTCGTCCTAGCCGCGCCGGAGGAACACAAGGACCCGGCGGCGTTGATCGATCGCATCGTGGGCACGGGCGTAACCACCCTGCATTTCGTGCCGCCGATGCTGCAGGCATTTTTGGAGAGTCCCGGTGTCGCGCGCTGTACCACCCTCCGGCAGATCTTCTGTAGCGGCGAAGCCCTGCCGGCGGCGTTGCCGCCGCAGGTCACGGCGCACCTGCCGGCGGCCCGGCTGCACAATCTCTACGGCCCAACGGAAGCAGCCATCGACGTGACCGCCTGGAGCTGTCCGCCCACCCGCGACGTGACGGCGGTGCCCATCGGGCGGCCGATCGCGAACACGCAGGCCTATGTGCTCGATCCCCAGGGTCAGGCGGTACCGGTCGGGGTGCCGGGTGAACTCTATATCGGGGGAGTGGCCGTGGCGCGAGGCTATCACCGTCGCCCGTCGCTGACCGCCGAGCGGTTTGTGCCCGATCCCTTCAGCACCGTCGCGGGGCAGCGTCTTTATCGCACCGGCGATTTCGTCCGGTTCCGGGCGGATGGCGCACTCGACTATCTGGGGCGGCTGGACCATCAAGTCAAGATCCGGGGGTTCCGGATCGAATTGGGAGAGATCGAAGAGGTCTTACGCCGGCAGCCGGGCGTGCGTGAGGCCGTCGTGGTGGCGAGGACCGAGGCCTCAGGGACCAAACGGCTGGTGGCCTATGTGACGACCGACCCGGCGGCGGTCGTCGATGTCGCAATCCTGCGGCAGGGGCTGGCGCACCGGCTGCCGGAGTATATGGTGCCTGCGGTGATTCTCGCCCTTATGACACTCCCGTTGAGCTCGAATGGCAAGGTCGACCGCAAGGCGTTGCCGGTACCGGAGGTGGAAAGTCTTCGGACGGCCACCTATGAGGTGCCACAGACGGAGACGGAGCAGACCTTAGCGGCCATCTGGTCCCAGGTGCTTGGGCTCTCGCGCGTCGGCCGCCACGATAACTTCTTTGAACTCGGCGGCGATTCGATCACCAGTCTGCAGATCCTGGCGCGGGCCCACCGAACAGGAATCCAATTGACCCCGAAGCAGCTCTTCGACCATCCGACAATTGCCTCTGCTGTTGCCGTGGCGGTCGTCGGCAGCGTGCCTGCGGCAGAATCGTTCCCGAGAGCCGACGATTCATGTCGAATTTCTGATGTGGAACTGACGGATGACGATATGCAGAACTTATTGGAAGAAATTGAATAGGGGATTTACCTGAACATGATTGAGGCAACGAAGGCCGAGTCGACCAAGCGCGGCACCGCAAAACAGATCGAAGCCATTTACCCGCTTTCGCCGATGCAGGAAGGCATGCTGTTCCACACGCTGATGAATCCGGGGACGGGCATTTATCTCATGCAGAACCGCTATTACGTGGAAGGGGAGGTGGATGCCGTGGTCTTTCGCCGCGCGTGGGAACAGGTGATCGCGCGTCATTCAATCCTGCGCACGTCGTTTGCGTGGAAGAGTCAGAAACGGCCGTTGCAGGCCGTGCACAAGGAGGTGGAAGTTCCTCTCGATGTCATGGACTGGCGTGGGACGGATCGGGTAGAGCAGATCAGCCGCCTGGACGTCCTGTTGCAACGCGAACTGGAAGCAGGATTTGACTTTGCCAAAGCGCCATTGATGCGATTGCGCCTGATTCGCCTGACCGACCACACCTATCAGTTTGTGCACAGTTTTCACCATATCCTTTTGGATGAATGGTGCATCTCACCGTTGCTCATGGATTTTCTGGCGCATTATGAAGCCTCTGCCCAGGGGCGGGACTGTCAGGCGGATACGCCGCGTCCCTATCGGGACTACATTGCGTGGTTGCAAACACAGGACCTGGAGGTCGCGAAAGCGTTCTGGCGCGACTACCTCCGTGATTTCTCGACGCCGACGCCATTAGCGTATGACCGACCGCCGGAAGGCCTTGCCGACCAAAACGAGGATGCGGCGGATCATTGCGTGCATCTGAGCGCTGATACCACGGCGGCACTGGTCTCCTTAGCCCAACGGCACCGGCTGACGCCGAACACATTCGTGCAAGGCGCCTGGGCGATCCTCTTGAGTTACTACAGCGGCGATCCGGACATCCTCTTCGGTGTGACCGTCGCCGGTCGTCCGACAGACCTTCTGGGCGTGGAGTCCGTGCTCGGACTGTTCATCAATACGCTTCCGCTACGCGTGCGGGTTTCGCCGGACCGTCACGTCCTTCCGTGGCTTAAAGACGTGTTGGCGGAGAATATCCGGCTGCGGCAGTTTGAATACACCCCGCTGGTTCACATTCAACGCTGCAGCGAGGTCCCGCGGGGGGAAGCGCTGTTTCATAGCCTGTTCGTCTTCGAAAATGCCCCGGTCGATCCCGCGCTCTGTGACGGCCGTATCATGTTTCGTGCCGAAGAAGAACAATACCGGGTCCATACCAATTACCCCATGACGGTGATGGGATGGCCGGGGAAGGAACTGGGACTGAAGCTGTCCTATGACCGTCGGGTGTTCGACTCGGAGACGGTCGTCAGAATGGTCGGCCATTTGAAGCGGGTGCTAGAAGGGATGGTTGAGCAGCCTGACGCGCGAATCGGCGAATTGCCGCTGCTCGGGCAGGATGAACGCACCCAGCTCTTATCGACCTGGGTCGAGACGACGGCGCAGGAGCCGGACGACAGGAGTTTCAATGTCCGGTTCGAAGAGCAGGTCCGGCGAACGCCTCAGGCGCCTGCGGTGTCCTGGGAGGGTCGGGTCCTGAGTTATCACGAACTGAATCGACAGGCCAATCGGCTCGCCCATGCCTTGGTGTCGGCCGGGGTCGGCCCCGAATCCCTCGTCGCTCTGCTGGACGAACGAAGCCCCGCTCTCCTCACGATGATCGTGGGTGTATTCAAAGCCGGAGGAGCCTATCTTCCGCTGGACCCTCATCATCCCACGTCGCGTCTGGTGCGTATTCTCGAACTCAGCCGGGTGCCGGTGGTCGTGACGTCAGCGGGTTTGCTGGAGCATCTGACGGAGGCAATGGCTTTCATGCCGCAGGAGGTTCGTCCCCGCATATTGTCGCTGGATACGGTGTTGGCTGAACCGGGCCCCGAGGATAATCTTACCGTACGGGTGGGTCCCGAGCATCTCGCCTATGTCATCTACACATCCGGCTCAACCGGGGTCCCTAAGGGGGCGATGGTCACGCAAGGCGGCATGCTCAACAACATGTCGAGTAAACTCTCATCCCTGTCCATCGCCGCGACCGACGTGATCGCCCAGACGGCCTCACAATGTTTCGATATTTCAGTCTGGCAATTCTTGACGGCGCTTGTATGCGGAGCGCGCACACATATCGTGCCGGACGAAATCGTCCGCGATCCTGCCAGGCTGTTGCCGCATCTTGAAGAGGCGGGGATCAGTATTTTCGAGACAGTTCCTGCATTGCTGCAGGCGTTGTTGGAGGCCGGCCGCGAATCGGATTCGATGCCGGCTCTGTCCGGACTGCGCTGGGTGTTACCGACGGGTGAAGCTCTGCCGCCGGCATTGTGCCGTCACTGGTTCTTACGGTACCCGGAGATTCCGCTGATGAATGCCTATGGACCGGCGGAATGTGCCGACGATGTCGCGGTGCATCCGATCACCACCCCGCCTCCGGAGGATCTCCTCCATATTCCAATCGGCCGCCCGATCCCCAACATCCGGCTCTATATCGTGAATAGGTTTCTTGCGCCGGTTCCGGCCGGGGTGCCGGGAGAGTTGTGTATCGGAGGCGTCGGGGTCGGGCGGGGATATTTAAAGGATCCGGTGCGCACCGCTGAATCCTTCGTCCCCGATCCATTCGGTCGGGAGCGGGGCGGGCGCCTCTATCGCACGGGCGATCTGGCGCGATATCGGAAAGACGGGACCATCGAATATTTGGGACGGTTGGATCATCAGGTCAAAATCCGTGGTTTCCGGATCGAGCTCGGTGAAATCGAGACGCATGTGAACCGGCACGGATCTGTCCGAGACGCCGTGGTTGTGGTGCGCGAAGACCGGCCTGGAGACAGGCGGCTGGTCGCGTATGTCGTCAATGGTGAAAGGGAACCGGTCGATGCGGCTGCCTTGCGGCAGTTTCTGGAGGCACAGCTTCCTGAATATATGGTCCCCGCCTTGTTCGTGCCACTCGACATGTTGCCGCGGACGGTCAATGGGAAAGTCGATCGCCGGGCCTTACCGGCTCCAGGCGTCGATGATCACCTCGCACAATCCTATGTCGCGCCTCGTACGACCATGGAGGAGTTGTTAGCCGGCATGTGGGTTGAAATCCTTGCGGTGGGTCGGGTGGGGGTACATGATAATTTTTTTGAACTTGGGGGCCACTCGCTGTTGGTCACACAGATTGTCTCGCGAATCCGCAACACGTTTCACATTGAGATTCCGCTGAGGACAGCATTCGAATGTCCAACCGTTGCTGAATTGGCGACCACGGTGGAACGAATACGGCTGGAGGAGACCGGTCCGCCGCCGCCCCCCTTGGTGCCTATGGGCCATAATGGGACGGCTCCGCTGTCCTTTGCTCAGCAACGGCTGTGGTTCCTGGGTGAATTGGAGCCGGAAAGTTGGTTCTATAACCTGCCGTTTGGACTTCGCATCAAAGGCGAACTCGATCTTTCGTTGCTGGAGCGGAGCATCAACGAGGTGGTGCGTCGCCATGAAGTGCTGCGGACCACCATCGCGGTCGACGTCGATCTGCCGGTGCAGATCATCGCTGCCGAGGGCGTCGTGTCACTTATCGTGGAAGATTTCCGGTCGCTACCGGATTCACGCCGTGAAGAAGAAGTGCAACAAGCCTCGAAATCGGAAGCCCGACGGTTGTTCGACCTGAGTCGGGGACCGTTGTGGCGCATGCGGGTGTTGCGACTTAAGGAACGGGAACATGTCATCCTTCTGACCTTGCACCACATCATCGCCGATGGCTGGTCGCTGAATGTCCTGATGCAGGAAATCCTGTCGCGGTACGGGGCCTTGACGTCCGGAAGAACGCCTGTCTCTCACCCGTTGCCGATTCAATATGCCGACTATGCGCATTGGCAGCGGGAATGGCTGCAGGGAGACGTGCTGGAAGCGCAACTGGAATATTGGAAGACATCGTTGAACGGCGCCCCGTCCGTTCTTTCCTTGCCCACGGATCGACCGCGGCCGGCCCTGGAGAACCACCAGGGTGCCCGGCACGAATGTCTCATCCCGGGCGAGATGATCGATCAGTTGAGGACGTTGGGACGACGGCAGGGCGCGACGTTGTTCATGACATTGCTGGCAGCTTTTCAAGTCCTTCTCCTGCGCTACAGCGGGCAGATGGATGTGTGCATTGGGACCCCGATCGCGAACCGTACCAGGCTGGAAATCGAGCCGCTTATCGGTCTGTTCGTCAATACGCTGGTTCTCCGAACCGATCTGGCCGGCAATCCGACGTTTGCCGGCTTGCTTGCACGCGTTCAGGAAGTCGTCCTCGGCGCGCAAACGCATCAGGACCTGCCGTTTGAACAGCTGGTTGATGCGCTACAGCCGATGAGGGCGCTCAGCCATGCACCGTTGTTTCAGGTGATGTTTGCGCTGCAGACCACGTTCTCGGATGCGCTGGAGCTGCCGGGGTTGGAAATCAGCACCTTTGAGGTGGATCCCGGAAGCGCGCAGTTCGACCTGTCGTTGGATTTGCTGAAGGGCCGGGCGGGTGTGGAAGCCGTGTTCGAATACAATGCGGACCTTTTTAATGCTGGCACCATCGGGGGAATGGCCGCGCATCTGACACGGATTCTGGGAGGGATCGTGAAGAATCCGGATGCGCGCCTGAGCGATTTGCCGATGTTGACCGAATTGGAGCAGCGCCGGGTTTTGGTGGAGTGGAACGAAACCGCATCGGCGGGGCGGGAGGATGCCACCTTTGCCGAATTGTTCGAGACCCAGGTGAGCAGCACACCCGATGCGGTTGCCGTGACCGGTCCGACCCACTCGCTTCTTTATCGAGACCTCGATATTCGCGCCAATCGCATCGCGAATGCGCTCATGGCCTCGGGTGTGGGTCCGGACAGCGTTGTTGCGGTGCTCAATGAACGCGATCCTGGAACGGTGGCCATGCTGATCGGTATTTTCAAGGCCGGCGGCGCCTATCTGCCTCTTGATCCGGCGCATCCCGCCCCACGATGGGCTTCAATTCTTGAATTGAGTCGGGCTGCCGTCGTTCTGACGGCGGACTCGTGGAAAGCACAGCTCGCGGATGCGCTCGCACTCCTTCCGCAGTCGGCGAGACCACGTCTCCTGACGATTGAGGAGATACTCAACGGAGCATGGACCGGCCACAGACCGTTCAGGGGCACCTCGCCGTCTCAACTGGCCTATGTGATCTATACAAGCGGTTCGACCGGCACGCCGAAGGGGGCCATGGTGACCCAGCGGGGGCTGATCAATCACCTCATAAGCAAGCTGGCGATGCTCCGCCTGGGTCCCAGCGATGTGATCGCTCAGACGGCTTCCCTCTGCTTCGATATTTCAGTCTGGCAGTGTATGACCGCCCTGTTGTGCGGCGGGCGGACACTCGTCGTTCCGGACGAGATCGTTCATGATCCCGGGCGGCTGCTGAGGTATCTCGGAGAGCGGGGAGCGACAGTCCTGGAAATTGTGCCCACCTTGTTGCAGGGGCTGCTGGAGGTTCCGGGTACCGCTCAACCGGCAGTTCTCTCGAAACTCCGCTGGGTGCTACCGACCGGGGAAGCGCTGTCACCAGAGCTCACCCGGCGATGGTTCGAACACTACCCCGACATTCCGTTACTGAATGCGTACGGGCCGGCTGAATGCGCCGACGATGTGGCGATGGCGGAAATCACGGCTCCGCCTGAAATGGAGGCGGTGTCGATGCCCATTGGACGCCCCATCCATAATATGCGGCTGTACATCCTGGATCGATGGCTGACTCCTGTGCCGATCGGGGTGCCGGGCGAGCTGTGTGTGGCGGGGCCGGGAGTGGGTCGTGGATATCTTCATGATCCTGCCCGGACGGCGGAGGCGTTCGTCCCTAATCCATTCGGGATAGAACCGGATGATCGCCTCTACAGGACTGGAGATCTGGCTCGTTATCGACCTGACGGCACTATCGAGTTTCTGGGACGGATGGATCATCAAGTCAAGCTAAGAGGAGTGCGGATCGAACTGGGAGAGATCGAAGCCCGGCTCCAGGCGCAGCCCGGTGTGCGTGAAGCGGTGGCCATGGTGCGCGAAGACAAGCCGGGGCAGAAGCGATTGGCGGCCTATGTGGTGCCGCTCGACGGTGAGGTGTGTGACGGTGAGGGGCTGTGTCGCACGTTGCGTGGGCAATTACCCGAATCGATGGTGCCCTCTGTCGTGGTGCCGATGGACGCTCTGCCTCGCACAGCCAATGGGAAGGTGGATCGGTTGGCCCTGCCTGTACCGGGGAATGCAAATACCGAGCGGGAGTGGGTCGCCCCACGCACCTCTGCCGAAGAGACGTTAACAGAGATATGGGCGAAAGTACTGGGGATGGATCGGGTCGGAATCCATGACAATTTTTTTGAGTTGGGCGGCGATTCCATCCAGGCGCTTCAAATCGTTGCGCGCGCCAAGCAGGCGGGGTTGATGCTGACGCCCCGCCACATGTTCCAGTACCAGACTCCCGGTGAATTGGCCGCCGTCGTGGAAACGGACCAGGCGGGAACGGACGGTGTGCCGGTACTCCTTCCTGCTGAACAGGGCCCGGTCACGGGCGAAGTCCGGTTGACACCCATTCAGCACTGGTTTTTTGAACGGAAACTGCCCAATCCGAGCCACTGGAATCAATCGCTGCTGCTGGAAATCACGGAACCGCTCGACCGACAGGCTCTGAATGCAGCGGTCCACTATCTGCTGCGGCAACACGACATGCTGCGAACCCGCTTCAGCAAAGACGGCGGAGTCTGGGTCCAGCAAATTGAGCCGGACGAATCTGGCCCCCTTATTCACCGGGTTGATCTGTCCACATTGTCGCAACATGCGCAACAGACCGCCTTTGACGCCATGTCCACCGAATGGCAGGCGAGCCTGCACCTGACGGAAGGGCCGTTGCTGCGCGTGGTGTGGTTCGACATGGGAGCCATCCGTCCCGGCCGTCTGTTACTCGTCATACACCATCTCGTGGTGGACGGAGTGTCCTGGCGAATCCTACTGGAGGACTTGCATGGCGCATACCTCCAGCACCGCCAGGGACAGCCGATTCGGTTGCCGGATAAGAGCACTTCATTTAAGCAGTGGTCCGAGAGACTTTCCCGGTATGCGCAGTCGGAAGCGTGTATGCCGGAAGTCTCCTATTGGCTGGACCCTCGACGAGCGATGGTTCCGGCTCTACCGGTGGATAGACCGGATGGAGATCCTACAGAGGCCTCGAGCGAGACCGTGACCGTTTCATTGGGTGAAGCCGAAACACGCATCCTTCTGCGCGAGGTTTCTGCGGCCTATCAGACACAAATCAACGATGTGTTGCTGACCGCACTGGCCCGAACCTTGGCAGGGTGGGCGGAGAGCAGATTGGTGCTGATTGATCTGGAGGGACATGGACGGGAAGATCTTTTTCCGGAGCTTGACCTCTCGCGTACGGTCGGATGGTTTACGGCCGTCGCTCCCGTGCTGTTGGAGGTCGGCTCGACGGAGCCTCCGGGGGAGGCGTTAAAAACGGTGAAAGAACAATTGCGGCTGATGCCGAATCGCGGAGTCGGATACGGCCTGCTGCGGTACCTTCAAAGGGGCGACGCAGCCGATCGATTACGGAACTATCCGGAAGCTCGCGTGTCCTTTAACTATCTCGGGCAATTAGATCAGTCCTTGCCTGAAGGATCCTTTCTCGGTCTGGCACAAGAATCCCCGGGCATGGAACATGATCCCCATAATCGGCTGCCGTACGAACTGTATATCAATGCCGAAGTGTTGGGGGGGCAGCTGAATTTGAGCTGGACCTACAGCCGGAATCGATACCGCCAGGAGACCATCGAAGTCCTGAGTCGAACCTATATGCGCCTTCTTCAAGAGCTGATCGAACATTGTGTGTCTCCCGAAGCCGGGGGCTATACGCCCTCGGATTTTCCCGATGTGGAGATCGGCCAGCAGGCATTGGATGCAATTTTTGAAAGAATGGATGGAAGCCATGCCCGATAAAAAAAATATCGAATCGATGTACTATTTATCCCCTCTTCAGGAGGGTCTCCTGTTCCACCGGGTGGCCGAAGGCGAGAACGATCCGTACTTCTGTCACTACGGATTCTTATTGGAAGGGGAATTAGAGATCGGGGCCTTCGAACAGGCCTGGCAGCGAGCCGTCGAGCGGCATCCGATTCTGCGCACGGGGTTCGTGTGGGAAGGCGTGGACAAGCCCCTACAGATTGTTTCTCGAAGGGTCGTCCTTCCGATCCATCGGCATGATTGGCACGGGTTGACCGTGTCTGAACGCCGGGACGCCGTGGATGTCCTGTTGGATCGCGATCGCCTGGAAGGCTTTGACTTTCTCCAGCCTCCCCTCATGCGGCTGCACCTGATCGCGGTGGCCCAGAACACCTGGTACCTCATTAACAGTCATCACCACATCCTGCTCGATGGTTGGAGTGTCGCCCTGCTGTTGAAAGAGGTGGTCACCGAGTACGAGTCCTTGCGACGGGGGGATCAATTGAAGATTACGCCTCCACGTCCGTATCGCGACTACATCACCTGGTTGAGTAGGCAGGACCGGCAGGCATCGGAACAGTTCTGGCGAACCTCCTTGACCGGCATGCGAACACCGACCGCTCTGCCCCTGGATTCCAATCAGGAGTTGAAACCTGACGACCGGTTGCTGTATGCCGAGCAGGAGATTGTCGTATCCGGTCGCCAACGCGATGCCTTACGCCTCTTTGCTCAACGACATCGCCTGACCGTCAACACCATCGTTCAGGGGGCTTGGGCCATGCTGTTGAGCCGATATAGCGGAGAACGCGAGGTGCTGTTCGGCTCGACTGTCTCCGGGCGCCCTGCGGAATTGGTTGATTCGGACGCCATGATCGGACTGTTCATCAACACCATGCCGGTCCGGGTTTCGCTGCCGGCAGAGATGAACGTGGGTTCCTGGTTGCAGGCATTGCAGGAGCAGAATAGTGCCATCCGCCAATACGAATGGACGCCGTTGTCGAATATCCAACGTTGGAGTGAGATTCCGCCCGGCCGGCCGATGTTCGACACTATTGTTGTGTTTGAAAGCTTTCCGGAAGACGAATCGCCCGGGGAACAGCAGGGTGTGAGAATCAGCCCGCTGTCTCATCGTGAAAAAGGTCACTATACCCTCACCGCCGGACGCAACAACTATCCCTTGTCCTTGATGGTGGAGCCGGGTGCTGAACTGCGCTTGATTCTGTGCTATGCCCGGCGCCGGTATACCCATGGCGATATCTCGCGCATGTTTCGACATTATGTCGCGCTGCTCGATCAAATCGTTTCGGATGACGACCCCCGTCTGGCTGATCTGTCCATCGTCCAGGGTGACGAGCGCCGTCTCCTACTCTCGCAGGAAAGCACGCCTCTGTCGCCGGAGCCGCCGGGTGCCTGTATTCATGAGCTGTTCGAGCAATGCGTGCGCATGCATCCCGAGAGAGTGGCGGTAGTGTATGAGGGACAGACACTCAGTGCTCGCGATCTTGATGCCAGGGCCAACCGTCTGGCCTCATATCTTCAATCTGTGGGCGTGGGATCCGAGGTGCTGGTCGGTCTCTATATGGAGCGATCCCTGGATCTGATCGTGGGGTTGCTTGCGGTGCTGAAAGCGGGAGGAGGCTACGTTCCTCTCGATCCCAAACTTCCTCCGGATCGAGTGAACTTCATGCTCAAGGACAGCGGGGCCCGGGTGGTGCTGACGTCTACCCGGTGGAGTGACGTCGTTCATCACGACATCCTCTGCTTGTGCCTGGATCGTGACTGGCCGGTCATCTCAACATTGCCGGACATGCCTCCGGCCGGCAGAGTCCGGTTCGATCAGACGGCCTACGTTATTTACACGTCAGGCTCCACAGGCCGTCCGAAAGGTGTGGCGGTAGAGCATCGGCAGGTGGTGCATTACATTCACAATCTCCTGGAGCGGCTGGCTTTGCCGGAGGAGGCGAGCTTCGCCACCGTGTCGACTGTGGGGGCGGACCTGGGCAATACCTCGATCTTCGGCGCCTTGTGTTCAGGCCGTCCCCTGCATGTGCTGTCGGCTGAACGGGGGTTCGATCCCAACGCAATGGCGGAGTACATGGACCGGCATCAGGTGGATGTGCTGAAAATCACACCGGGTCATTTCAGCGGTCTGTTGGCGGCAAAAAACGCGGCGAGAGTCTTGCCCCGGTGTTGTTTGATCCTCGGAGGAGAGCGGCTGCGCCACGAGCTGATCGGGCAAATCCGGGCTCTCGAACCGGATTGTCGAATTATTAATCACTACGGTCCGACCGAGACGACGGTGGGCGTGCTTCTTCATCAGCTGAACGAAGGCGACGACGGCTGTCCCGATATTCCGATCGGGAGACCGCTGACGAACAGCCAGGCGTACATCCTCGACCGGGACCTTCAGCCTCTGCCGGTCGGTCTGCCCGGGGAACTGTACATCGGCGGAACGGGTCTGAGCCGCGGCTACCTCCAGCGTCCTGAAGCAACGGCCGAGCGATTTATTCCCGACCCGTTCGGTGCTTCTCCCGGCGGACGTCTCTATCGCACAGGGGACCGGGCCAGACTTCAAGCCGACGGGACGATCGCATTCCTGGGTCGTGTCGACCATCAGGTCAAGGTGCGCGGGTTCCGTATCGAACTCGAAGAAATCGATGCGTGCCTTCGCGCAGAGGCCGCCGTCGAAGATGCCGTGACCATCCTGCGGGAAACGGCCCACGGGATTCAACAGCTCCTGTCTTACGTGGCCGGGTCGTTAAAGCCAGACCTAACTGCCATACGCACGAATCTCGCGCTCCGGCTTCCTGACTATATGGTGCCGCAGACGATCGTCCTCCTTGACGCGATTCCGTTGACCGCCAATGGCAAACCGGATCGGATGGCCCTTCCGGATCCGCAACAGCACCTATCCGTTGCCGAGACAGCGTATGTGGCTCCCCGCAATCACACGGAAGAAACCCTGACGGCAGTTTGGGCTGACGTGTTGCGTATCGAGCGGGTTGGTATCCACGATAACTTTTTTGATCTCGGTGGGGATTCGATTCGCTGTCTTCAGATCATCGGCAAGGCTTACCGGGCCGGCATCAAGCTGACGCCGAAGCTGGTCTTTCAACATCATACGGTGGCGGGGGTAGCCGCAGCCCTACTTGAAGCGCCTGTTCCGATATCCTGTGGGCAGGAAGACACACAAGAAGCTATTTCTGCAGAGCCGTTTGCCCTAGCCGGACTTGATGCCGGACGATTGCAATCCCTGTGCGCCAAATATGGGGAAGGGGTAGAGGATCTGTATCCGGCTTCTCCGGTGCAGCAGGGAATGCTGTTTCACAGTCTTCAGGGAGAGCACGATGGCGCCTATCATAACCACGTGGTGTATGCCTTTACGCAGAGATTCGATCCCGACGCCTTTGAGAAGGCGTGGCAGCAGACAGTTGACCGGCATGCCATTT
Source organism: uncultured Nitrosospira sp. (assembly GCA_964466955.1). Taxonomy (GTDB): domain Bacteria; phylum Pseudomonadota; class Gammaproteobacteria; order Burkholderiales; family Nitrosomonadaceae; genus Nitrosospira. The sequence continues at coordinate 755 of CAYXQR010000131.1, read as the reverse complement.
TGAGAACGGGCTTTCTTTGGGATCTGGCCCCTGAGCCGTTGCAAGTCGTCTTTCGTCACGTTCGCCTTCCCGTGGAGCGGCTGGACTGGCGCGAATATGTTGATGACACAGTCCGGCAGGCGGCGTTGGACGACTATCTCGCCCATGATCGCGCTTGCGGGTTCACGTTCGACCGGCCTCCGCTGATGAGGCTGGCGCTGATCCGGCGCGAGGAGGATTCCTGGTGGGTTGTGTGGAGCCTGCATCACGTCCTTCTCGACGGGGGCTGCCAAGGGTTGCTGATTCAGGAAGTGATAACGGCATATGAACGGTTGCAACGCGGTGAATTCCATGCGCCGAAACCCGCCCCTTCCTTTCGTGAATATATCCGTTGGTTCATGCAGCGAGATCTTGCCGGCGCAGAGACGTTCTGGCGCAAGTATCTACAGGGATTTCAGGAGCCGACCCGGTTGCCGGAGCAAACGAAGCAGATCCCGACTGCCGGACCGAAATATGGCGAACAGCGCATGGTCCTCCCTCCGGTGACCATGCGCGCACTCCAACGTCTGGCCCAATCTCATCGCGTGACCGTGAATACGGTCATACAAGCGGTATGGGCACTACTGCTGTCGCGCTATAGCGGCGAAGACGAGGTGTTGTTCGGGGTAACGGTGTCGGGGCGTCCGGACGAGCTGCCTGGTATGGACACCATGCTGGGTCTGTTCATCAATACGCTCCCGCTTCGAGTACGGATGGCGCCCCATGCCTCATTGGGG
>CAYXQR010000130.1:0-4586 GCA_964466955.1 uncultured Nitrosospira sp. | reverse complement strand
GGCATTCCGCTGACACCCAGGGGCCGGGGGACGGGTACAACCGGGGCATCCCTTTCGGAACGCGGTGGAATCGCATTGTCGCTTGAACGAATGGTTCGCATTGTCAATGTGGATCCTCCCAACCGTGTGGTGGTGGCGGAGCCGGGTGTTTTAAACGAATCCGTGCAGACTGCGATAAAACCTCATGGGCTATTCTGGCCACCCGATCCCTCCAGTGCTGCGTATTCCAGCATAGGCGGCAATATTGCGACCTCTGCAGGCGGTCCCCATGCCGTGAAGTATGGCACGACACGCGACCATGTACTGGGGTTGAAAGCGGTGACTGGAAATGGAGATCTGATAAAGGTAGGTTGTTACACCACGAAAGGTGTGGTGGGGTATGACCTTACGCGGCTCCTGGTGGGGTCGGAGGGGACCCTTGCGGTTATTACAGAGGCCACGTTGAAGCTAACGCCGCTGCCAGCGATGAAGAAGGGTGTTACGGCATACTACCGCGATATTGCCAGTTGTGTTGCGGCTATCCTCCGTGTGATGGGGCTCCCCCAGACACCCAGCGCGCTGGAGTTCCTGGACTCCGGCTCACTCAAGCTGATTCGTGGCCGGTTTCCCGACATGCTGCCCGCTGACGCCAACGCGATGCTCATGATAGAAGTGGATGGCTCAGATCATGGCGTCCTGGAATCACGTGTGGCGGTGATAACTGCATGCCACGGGGATGGCCTGGTCTTAGCGGAAGAGAAGGATGATACCGGCGCGCTGTGGCTGGCCAGAAAAACGTTGTCACCGTTGTTAAGGGATATCGCCCCGAAAAAGATTAACGAAGATGTCGTCGTGCCTGTTGCATCGTTGCCGGATTTCCTCGATGGTGTGGCGAGGCTGAGTACAAGGTATGGTATTGCAAACGTCAATTTCGGGCACGCAGGTAACGGAAATATACACGTGAATCTGCTTGTCAACCCCGAGTTGCCGGATGAAGTCGAGCGAGCAGAAAAATGCCTGGATGAAGTGTTCGACCTCGTGATTCGACTCAACGGCACGCTATCCGGTGAGCATGGGGTCGGTATCGCAAAACGGGCCTACATCGGCAAGGAAATTGACCCACAAACCCTCGCACTGATGAAAGCGATCAAAAGAGTATTTGATCCAAATGATATCCTGAACCCGGGAAAACTTTTTCCATAGTTTTTTGCTTATACGTCCTGGATGAACTGAACAGCCAGGGATGGAGCAGTCACTTATCCTGATTATCGATCCGATGATGCGTATTCAGGATGTTTTCAGCAGTTCGAGGATGTCATGCGCGAATACGTCAGGACCCTTGTCGCTGCTCACGTATAAACGCGCCTTCCCCTTCGGGTCCAGGATATAGCTGCCCGTGGAATGATCCACCGTATGGTGATTCTCGGAGTCCCCAGGCTGCTTTTGGGAATGGATTCTGTATTCCTTCGTAACCTTCTTTATGGCCTGCTCGTTTCCGTGCAAACCCAGAAAATCAGGATTAAAAGCTGACAGGTAATCTCTGAGCGCTGCGGGAGTGTCGCGCTCGGGATCCACGGTGACGAACAGTACCTGGACACGGGATGCGTCTGCACCAAGCTCTTTCATTGCAGAAGCAAGCTTTCCCATGGTAGCCGGACAAACATCGGGACAGTGGGTATATCCAAAGAAAAGAACGACTACCTTTCCTTTGAAATCCTCGAGCGTGCGGAGGTTGCCGGCGTGGTCTGTGAGTTGGAAGTCTCCTCCCACGCCCGCACCTGTGATGTCGGTGGAGAGAAATGTCGGCTTCGGGGTATCGGTTTTACCGCAAGCAGACAGAAAAGCTGCTGCAAAAAAAATCGCAGCCACACTCCTCATTATCGCTTTACGCATCCGATATACCCCGACAATCCTCAAAACCGGAAGTAGTGATCGATCAGCAATACCGCAAACAGAGCAGCCAAATACAGGATGGAATAACGGAAAGTCGTTTTTGCCAGCTGATCGCTATAATCAAGATAGATTTTTACTGCGTAGTACAGAAATATCGCGTCCAGAACAATCGCGCCGGTCAGATATATGAGGCCGCTCATTTGCGTGGCGTAAGGCATCAACGTCACAGCGATGAGTATCAGCGTATAGAGCAAAACATGCAAACGGGTGAATTGATCGCCGTGCGTTACCGGCAGCATCGGCATGCCGACCTTTGCATATTCCAGCTTGCGGTAGAGCGCAAGCGCCCAGAAATGAGGGGGCGTCCAGGCAAAGATGATAAGAAAAAGCAGCAGCGCATCTGCCGTGACTTCACCGGTCATTGCCGCCCAGCCAAGTACGGGCGGCATGGCGCCAGAGGCCCCGCCAATGACTATATTCTGGGGCGTCATCGGCTTCAGTATGACAGTGTAGATAATTGCGTAGCCAACGAAAGTGAACAGCGTAAGCCACATTGTCAGCGGATTTACCAGCTGATGGAGGATCAATAAGCCAGCGCCGCCGATCAATGCCAGAAAAAAAAGCGTTTCCGGCGAAGTAACCGTGCCTCTTGGCAGAGGCCTTCCCCGCGTGCGGGCCATAATGGCATCGATCTTCTGCTCAACCAGGCAGTTAACTGCCGCCGCCGCTCCGGCGACAAAGGCGATGCCGAGCGTGGCATATATCAGTTTATCCAGAGGAACCGCCCCGGGGACGGCAAGAAACATGCCGATCACTGCCGTAAAGACGATAAGGGAAACTACTCTCGGCTTGGTCAGCCGGTAGAATTGCTGCAGGCGCGATGTCGTTTGCTGCCAGGCAACGCTCGTCGTGGTCATGGTGTTTATCTCCTATTTTCCAGGATTTCCGGGATATTTCTCCGTAAAACCCTGACAAGTCACGTCAATTACACTTGAGATATTCGGCTGCCGGTTCCTGAGAGTCTCAGTGCTTGTTGTCGGTTCCCATCGCATGCTCCAATTGCGAAACCTTGAGCAGATGCTTTATGTCTTTTGCCATTTTCGAGGGGTCCGGATCTTTGGGAAAACGCATCATGAGATTTCCTATCGGATCCACCACGTATATGTGATCGCGCGGCGATGTGCTGGATGGAAGTCCCTCAAGCAACTCACTGCCCTTGGCATTGATAACCCACAATCCCTCATATTCACGAATCAGTTCGGAAGGAGGTGTAATGCCATCGTCAATCAACCACACCCGTTCCACCCGCTCTCTCTCCGCGTTCTGTATCAGGCGCACCTGCCGCATGTAATACAGCTTTTGCCGGCATGGTTCATCGCATTTCCCCGAATCCACAGAGATCAGCGCCCATTTTCCCCGAAGCTGACGCATCCGGAATATGGTATCGTCGGTTTCGTTGGAAGCGGTGCCCTTCAGGGGCTTTACGTCGACTAATTCGCCGTAATTGACAGTGCCGGGTCGCACGTCCAGAAAATAGAGCGTATAAGACGCAATAAAAGGACCGCACAACAACAGGGCCAGCAGAATCAGTGTTCGCCTATTCTTTCTCGTCGCGCTCTCGTTTGACACTTAATACCAAATAAATAATCAGAACGGCCGTCGCCATGGCGAACCACTGCAAGGCATAGCCGAAATTTTTGAATGCACCCGAATCCGGGCGGACCCAATCGCGTACCAGACCATCGTTCAATTCGTCCTTCTGCAGTATCATCACTGGCTGCAACTTCAGTCCGGTAGCATCTCGATATCTGTCGATATCCAGATTCTCCCACACTTTTCCCGCTACGATATCCCGCGATAACTCCAGTGTTTTCTGTGTGGCGCTGGTTGCGATGCCCGTAACCGCTACGTGTCCCTGGGGGGAAGTGATGTCCGGCAGCACTTTTCGGTCGCTATTTGCCGCTACCCACCCCCTATTTACGAGAACGTGCATGGAGCTCGTACCGATTCTCAGCGGCGTAATTATCTGATATCCAGCCACACCCCTGTGGATTTTATTATCGAGGTAGATCGTATGCTCCGGCGAATACTCGCCGCGCGCTTCCACTTGTCGATACCGGAAATCCTCAAGATTGACCAAAACATCCGGCAAGTTCACCGCGGGTTCCCGGGAGAGCGCATCCAGTCGTTCCTGCCTGGATTCTTTTTCCTCTGCTCTGGAAAGTTGCCAGTTACCCAGTTGCAGCATCAATGTAATCACAACCCCTGCTGCGACTGTTGACCATAATCGTGGCGTAAACCGCCAACCTGAAATAGTCATTGGATAGTATTCAGAACTCGGCTAAACTTATTCCATGAATCCAATTGCGTGGGCGAAATCTTGAAAATTATCCTGTTACTTCTCTTGTTGCTGATATTTGCCAGCCTTGCCTCTGCCTTGTATTACATGGTCAAGGACAAGGGACACGGCACCCGTGCCGTAAGATCCCTGACCTTGCGCATCAGCCTATCCCTTCTTTTATTCACCGTGCTGATGGTGGGCACCTACTTCGGTTTCATACCGCTGTAGGTGCTTAAAAAATTTTTGTCTGCTAAATGAGCCAGTAGACGAAAATGAACAGTCCCAGCCAGACCACGTCCACGAAGTGCCAGTACCACGCCACGCCCTCGAAGCCGAAGTGATTGTCGGGGGTGAAGTGGCCTTTGAGCACGCG
>CAYXQR010000129.1:0-15612 GCA_964466955.1 uncultured Nitrosospira sp. | reverse complement strand
CTTCTCGCGGCAAAACAGGATATGCCTCGAATCGCTTCCGCCCGCATCCGTCATGATGACCAGCGCTGCCTCGGGTACTCAAAAGCCCGTGAGGTAATAGAAATAGCTGTCGAAACGATAAGGGAAATGTGCATCGCGATTCCTTATCTGTTCCGGCGCAGTCGGGATGATCGCGACTCCTTTCTGCATTCGCTCCGCGAGGCGGCAACGACGTTGGCGCAATGACTGGATGGATATCATGTTCGGGAGTTTTACAGGTTCGCCATTGTGTGAGTTCTCTGCCGGGTGACGCATGCGGGGCAGATTCATGCCCCGCCTGTGTTGATACGCTGTAAGCCGCCTTCGGAACGGCTCAGGCGGAGATCGATCTCCCGCAGTCGCTGCGGAGTGCCCACATCTGCCCAGATTCCTCGATGAATCTCTCCGCTTACCTTTCCCGCTTCTATCGCCTGGCGCAACAGGGGAGCGAGCCTTGCACTGGTGCCGCGCCGCACATCCTTGAAAAGCGCGGGCTGATAGGCGCCAATACCACTGAATGTATGGCTGTCCGCACCCGCAGGCACCACTGTACCGGAACTCAGGGTGAAATCTCCTTCCGGATGATGCTGGGGGTTCTCAACCAGCACGAGATGCGCGAGAAAATCCCGGGGATGAGTTTGCATCTGCGTCAGAACGCATTGCAAGGACCGAAAATCGAATTCGCAATAGATATCGGCATTGACGGTAAGAAACGGCTGATTCCCCCCATAACTGCCAGGCTCGGGCACCAGCAATGGCAGCGCCTGTGCGATGCCTCCCGCCGTCTCGAGCGCCACGGGTTCGCGTGAATAGCGGATGCTTACTCCATAGCGCTCACCGCTGCCCAGTGCGGCTTCGATGAGATATCCCAGATGCGCGTGATTGATGACGATTTCCCGAAAACCTGCACGGGCGAGATTTTCCAGGTGATATTCGATCAGCGCCTTGCCACCGACTCGAAGCAGCGGCTTGGGCAAGGTATCGGTCAGGGGGCGCATGCGCTCGCCGCGCCCGGCCGCCAGTATCATGACCCGATAAGGAAGCGCTTCAGAACGTATAGCCAACCTTCACTTCCGGCTTGTATTCCGTCCACTCATCCAGCAGCGACAGGAGGGGGCGCAATTCATTGTAGCGTTCACAGGTCTTGCGCAGATAACTCTCCACCAGTGGCAGGTCGTTGAGATAAGCACTTTTGCCGTCACGATGATACAGGCGGGCAAAAATGCCGAGGATCTTGAGATGACGCTGCACGCCTATCCATTCGAAATCGCGATAAAACTCTCCAAAATCCTGAGCAACCGGCAGCTGGGCCTTTCTTGCCTCCTCCCAGTAGTAAATGAGCCAGTCCAGGATGCGTTCTTCCTCCCAGCGAATGTACGCATCCTTGAACAGCGACACGAGGTCGTAGGTAATGGGACCGTATACCGCGTCCTGAAAATCGATAATGCCCGGACGGGGAGTCGTCACCATGAGGTTGCGTGAGTGATAATCGCGATGCACGAACACCCGGGGTTGAGCGAGATTGTTCCGCACCACGCGTCGAAACAACTCCTCGATGGTTTCCTTCTGGATTGTTGTCGGTTTGACCTGGAGGTGGTAAGTGAGATACCAATCCGGGAAAAGCCTCAGCTCCCTCAGCAACAGCGCCTCGTCGTAGTCGGGCAATATTCCGGGACGACTTGCAAGCTGAATCTTCAGCAGCGCATCCACCGCGTCGCGATAAAGCTGATCCGCGAGATTTTCAGCGGAATCGCCCGTCTGGCCGCTGGTCAGCGCCTGAAGATAGGTCGTGCTCCCGAGATCAGAAAGCAGCAGGAAGCCGTGCGGGAGGTTTTGAGCAAGAATAGCTGGCACATGGGCTCCGGCCTCGGTGAATATCTGCGCGACATTCAGAAACGGCGCGCAATCTTCCTGCTCCGGAGGAGCGTCCATTGCGATCAACGTTGTGTCGGCGAAAGTGATGCGAAAATAACGGCGGAAACTTGCATCAGCAGAGGCAGGCGACAAAGTAAAGCCCTTGTCGGGAAACTGCCCGCTGATCCATTCTTCCAGAAGGCGGAAACGTTCCATGGTCAATCCGCTGATTGCCTATTCGGCTGAAGTGTGAGATTTTAACATCATGCATCACTCCACACCCAATCGGGTGAAGGAGATCGAAATTTCGGAGGATCCATGGCTAATCAGAAAGTATTGGACGAGGTTGTAACCAAGGTCAACGAATTGCTGGCGCAAAGTCCTGTCAAGGATGTGGAAAAGAATTTGCGGGTCATGCTGGGTGGCGTATTTACCCGTCTCGATCTGGTGACACGCGAAGAGTTCGAGGTTCAACAGGAAGTGCTCAAGCGCGCCCGTGAAAAGCTGGCAGCACTGGAAACCAGAGTGGCAGCGCTGGAAAGCGCGGCGAAATCCGATGCCTTGTCGAACACCCTGGATGTTCCGCCGGAGACTCTGGACGATCTGTCGGAGACGGAATAACCCGATCTCCAACCTGGTGCTCGAAGCTTTCTAAACAGGGATGCCATCAGCGGTTTTCCTGCCGCCTTTGCTCGAGATGAGCGAGAATTGCAGCGCATGCCGCTAGCCGTCCTCTACAGCCGCGCCATCTCGGGCATGGAAGCTCCATTGGTCACAGTGGAAGTTCACATTGCCAACGGGCTGCCCAGCTTCACTATTGTCGGCCTTCCGGAAGCGGAAGTGAAGGAAAGCAAGGACCGGGTCCGGGCCGCGCTGCAAAACGCGCAATTCGAGTTTCCTCCGCGAAGAATTACCGTGAACCTGGCTCCCGCCGATCTGCCCAAGGAAAGCGGCCGCTTCGACCTTCCCATTGCCTTAGGTATATTGGCGGCAACCGGACAGATTCCCTCCAACACCCTCGATCAGTACGAATGGGCCGGCGAACTGGCTTTGACAGGCGAACTGCGGGCGATTCGCGGCGCATTGGCAATGACCTACGGGGCAGTGCAGTCGGGCCGGAGCTTCGTGCTGCCGGAGCAAAACGGCGCAGAGGCAGCGCTCGTCAGGAAAGCCGCTGTCTATCCGGCGCGGTCGCTGCTGCAAATTTGCGCCCACCTTGCAGGACGCGCGCCACTGCAACTCTGCACCGCGCTTAATGGCGTGGCCCCTGCGGAAGCCCATTCCTCTCAATATCTGGACATGGAAGAGGTAAAAGGGCAGGTTCAGGCAAGGCGGGCGCTGGAGATTGCGGCGGCGGGAAGCCACAGTGTCCTTATGGCAGGCCCGCCCGGTACCGGAAAATCCATGCTGGCAGCCCGTCTTCCCGGCATTCTGCCTCCCATGACGGAAGACGAGGCCCTCGAGTCCGCGGCCATGCAATCCCTAGGCAGCGGCGGCTTCAATGTCATCCACTGGATGTGCCGGCCTTACCGCGCGCCTCATCACACCGCTTCCGCAGTTGCCCTCGTCGGTGGCGGCAGCAATCCGCGGCCGGGCGAGATCTCTCTTGCCATGAATGGCGTGCTGTTTCTCGACGAACTGCCGGAGTTCGACCGCAAGGTTCTGGAAGTACTGCGTGAGCCGCTGGAATCCGGCCGCATCACCATTTCACGCGCAGCGCGTCAGGCGGACTTTCCCGCTCGCTTCCAGTTGATCGCTGCAATGAACCCCTGTCCCTGTGGCTACCTCGGCCACCACAGCGGAAAATGCCGCTGCTCTCCCGACCAGGTGGCACGCTATCGAAGCAGGATTTCCGGCCCTCTGCTCGATCGCATCGACATACAGATCGAGGTGCCCGCCTTGCGTGATGAAGATTTGATGCATCGGACGAAAACAGAATCAAGCAGCACCATCAGGCAACGGGTTGAGTCGGCGTATCAGCGTCAATTGAAGCGGCAGGGCAAGGCCAACGCCAGGCTGATGGGGCGGGATATCGACGGGCATTGCGCGCCCGATGCGGCCGGAGAAAATCTGCTCAGGCAGGCCATGCACCACCTGAACCTTTCAGCGCGCGCTTATCATCGCATCCTGAAAGTGGCCCGCACCATTGCCGATCTTGCCGAGAGCAATCACGTGGCAGCGACGCATATTGCGGAAGCGATACAGTATCGCAAGCTGGATAGAAGCTAAGATGTGCTCCGCTGTGGCGTCCCGGATCGTCGAGCAGGCGATCTTTCCCGGTATTTTGACCGTCAGCCGAAGGCGCGGGATGCGGTATAGATTACCAGTCCTACCAGCCCACCGATCAGGGTGCCGTTGATCCGGATATACTGAAGGTCCTCTCCCACCTGCTGCTCGATCCGGCGCGTCACGGTCTCCGTATCCCACCCCCGCACGGTATCCGCTATCAGCGTGCCGACGTCACGCTGGTGCGACTGCACTGCTTCCATTACGATACCGCGTATCCAGTCATTCAGCCGGGCACGCAGCGCATCATCGCGAAGCAATGCCTGCGTAGCCGCGCGCATTGCGTTTTGCGTCAGCGCTCCGACAACCGCACCGTCGCCGCTGATGTCTTCCCGCAGACTGGCTCGAATGTCCCGCCACACGCCCGTCAGATAATCTCGCAACGCGGGATGGTCCAGCAGCTTGCGGAGGTGGGCGGCGATCTGTTCGCGATACCGGGGAGAGGTAGCCAAGTCGACAGCCAGCTTTTCAAGAGCCGCGTCAAGCCGGAGACGCAGAGGATGAACCGGGTCGCGGGCAATCTCAGCCACCGTCTCGCGCAACACCAGAACCACGCTGTCCGCAACTTTGTCGTCCATCGAAAGCCGCTGCCACAGCCACGCCGTATTCTCCTGCACCCGCTCACGGATACGAGGCTCGTTGGCGCTGACATATTCATCGGCTTCATGCAGCAGGCTGTCGAGAAGTATCTGATGGCGCTTTTCGGAAACAAGCATCGTCACCGCCTCACCGAGCAAAGGGCCAAGATTGATACGCGGGGCGCGCTCGGATACGGAATCCGAAACGAAGCGACGCACGTGATGCTCTTCCACCGAATCCAGCAATAGCGGGATCAGGTAAGTAACATGGTCGGCAAGCGTAGCGATTCGCACGTCATCCGCGAGCCATCGGGCCAGTTCGCCCGACAGGTCCACATTCGCAAGCTTGGCCGCAACGACGTCGGGCGAAGCAAAATTGCGCTCGACAAAACGTCCCAGCGCGGTCCCGATACGATCCTTGTTGCGCGGAACGATTGCGGTATGGGGAATCGGCAGTCCCAGCGGCTGGCGGAAAAGAGCGGTGACCGCAAACCAGTCGGCCAGCGCGCCCACGACAGCCGCTTCCGCGAAAGCGCGGAGGTAGCCCATGCCCGGATGCATAGAAAGAAATACGTTGGCAAGAACAAGAACAGCAAGCATTGCGACCAGCATACCCGTCGCCAAGCGCCGCATGCGGTGACTGCCGATGGATGGCTTCGATGAACTGTTGCCGGATGGAAGGTCGCCGGGTTCGAGGGGATGCATGCGTATGAATAGGTAGTCAAGTTGAAAAGAGGTTTATTTAAATCACTTTTCAGGATTGGGCAAATCAAAAAAAGCAGTTCAGGAACGGGTTGTCAGGATAACGTGTCGCGAACGCTCATGCACGAGATAGAATGCACTGCTGAACCATGCTGAAAGAAACTCATTCTTCTCTTATGCAGGAAAAACAAGGCTGCATGACGCGATGATGAGAACATCTCCTCGATCATGGATACTGCATTTCGTAGGGAACTGGCATGCTGAAAACTGAAACGCATCAGGAAATATCTGATCGCTACGACGTGGTGATCGTTGGCGGAGGGATTGCCGGCCTTTACTGTTGCCGCGAGCTCATCCGCAAGATCCGGCAGGGCTCATTGCCGGACATTCGCAGTATTCTGCTTCTCGAAGGCTCGGATCGGTTTGGCGGCCGCATAGAAACGTGGTCCCTCTTGCGGACCGGCGATGAAGGCGGTGCGGCGACCGGGTTCGAAAATACGCTCGATCCATGTACCTGGAACTTCGAGCAGCCTGATCCCCGCCCCGTCTGCGATGACAAGTTCAAGGATCCTTACCTGCAATCCGAGGAAAGATCGTACGAATATTTCCGCGCGGAGTTCGGGCCGATGAGAATCGAGCCGCGCGACCAGCCGCTATTGAAGGCGCTGCTCGACGAACTCGGCATCAGGGAACAGATTCCGGGTGAAAAGGAAAGTCTGGACGATCTGGTGCCATTTTCTTCCTACGCTTCCGAAGAACCGATGGACCCCCGGTTTACCCTGCGGGAAGAAGAGGCGCAGCAGAAAAGCCCGCTTGACCTGATGATACTTGCGCTCAGGCATATTCTCGAGCTCGTGGACGGAATCGAGTCCAGCGATACGGCTTCAAATGGCGACGCTGGAAGCAGGACGGAAATCTCAGGCCCATGGCAAACCGAAGCAGCCAATGAGCAATGGCGGAATTTGCGTAACGAGGCTTTCTTCCACCGTTATTACTGGAAAGGGGAGTTGCTGGAGTGGATTCAGAATCTCACCGAGCAGGATTTCATAAAAATCCGCCAGCAGGCGCGCTTCCGCGGCCAGCCCTTATGGAACCTCGGTTTCTGGAATGTTCTCAGCGATGTACTGAGCCATTTCGCCGTTGTCAAGATCAGGGACTGGGGCAGCTATTATCATTTCGTGCATGAAAATCTGAATGCGGCGGAATGGATCATCTTCTGGCTCAGGGCGATTCGAAGCACGGGTTCGCTGCGAGGTATCCGGGGAGGAATGAGCCGTATCGTCTGGAAGCTTCTGGAAGAACTTCATGAGCACCGGCAGCTGGCGGGATCCCCGGCGATCCATATCCGGAAAGGCAGAAAAATCCTGGGCCTGAAAAGCCGGGGCGACACGGTTGATGTCGAGATTGAGGGCTCGGGCGAAGCGATCAGCGCGAACAGGGTGATACTTGCGCTGCCGCGGAGCCCGCTGGAAGAAATTTTGTGGAATGGAAAAAAACCCCCGGAGAGATTGCAGGAGGCGCTGAATGCGGTGGTTCCCCTGCTGCTGCTTAAATGCTTCTTCATCATCGAGCGGCCCTGGTGGGAGGATAATCGCCCCTTGAATCGGAACGCCGCGGACCTGCCCACGCGCGAACTGCTTTACGTCAAAAGCAAAGATGGAACGAAAGGACTGATCATGGTGTATACCGATCGCCCCGCCATCACGTTCTGGTCCGATTACTTGAGAGCGGACCCTCAAGAAGCGGACTCCAAGGGGGGCGCGGCAGGAAAAGATCAGATGGAAGGGCCCCAGCTCGAATACCAGGAAACCGCCAAGACCTGGTTTCTGGAAAAAACGCGATCGGAAAAAGACGGCGGCATCGTTGAAATGAAACCCGGCTCCGCCAGGCTGTGGCAGCGCTTCGTGCAATTCGCAAGGGATTACGAGCATCACGACTTTACCCATTGCCGCCTGCTAGCCTGCGGCATACGCGACTGGGGAAAGAAGCCATTCGGCGCGGCAGCCCATGGATGGCGTCCGGGCGTAAGATCGTGGGAGCATATCGATTTTCTCAAGGCTTTTTCGCTGGACGAGGAAAATGCCCAGGCGAAAAACGTCCACATATGCGGCGAAGCGTTCTCCGATTACCAGGGTTTCGTGGAAGGCTCGCTGCGTTCCACCTATGAAGTGCTCAGTGTAATCGAGGAGCAAAGCAGACCAGAGCGGGCATGAACAGGGACACGATCCCTGCTCGATAGCTGCCTGAACGATGCCCGGTTGCCCAAGCATGATAGAATCCACCTAGTAGCATCCACCTAGAATCCAGTCCCGCCTCCAGCGTTGCGTTGCCATGAATGAAAATCCACGTACCGATTTGCTGAAAACCCTTCTCTCAAGCCGTATTCTGCTGCTGGATGGCGCCATGGGCACCATGATCCAGGGCCACAAGCTCGGCGAGGCGGAGTATCGCGGGGAGCGGTTCGCCGATTTTCCCCATGATCTCAGGGGCAACAACGATCTTCTGACCCTCACCCAGCCGCAGGTCATCCGTTCCATTCATGACGCCTATCTTGAGGCGGGAGCGGATATCATCGAGACGAACACGTTCAATTCCACTGCCGCCTCGATGAGCGACTACCACATGCAGGATCTGGTATACGAACTCAATTTTGCCGGCGCCCGCCTGGCAAAAGAGGCGGCACAGGCGATGGAAGCGAGAACGCCCGAAAAACCGCGGTTTGTTGCGGGAATCCTCGGACCTACCACCAAAACCGCCTCCATTTCCCCCGATGTGAACGACCCGGGATTTCGCGGCATTACCTTCGATCAGCTGGTGGCGGACTATTCCGAATCCATACGCGGCCTGCTGGATGGAGGGGCGGATATTCTGCTCGTCGAAACCATCTTCGATACGTTGAACGCAAAGGCTGCGCTGTTTGCCATCGATCAGTATTTCGAGGCGCACGCTGTGCGTGTTCCCATCATGATTTCGGCAACGATCACGGACGCTTCGGGCAGGACGCTTTCCGGACAGACGCCGGAAGCATTCTGGAATTCGGTGTCACATGCCCGTCCTTTGTCGGTGGGACTCAACTGCGCGCTGGGCGCGGAATTGATGCGACCCTACGTCGAGGAACTTTCGCGAGTGGCAGGCGTGTACCTCAGCGCCCACCCCAATGCGGGCTTACCCAATCCCCTGGCTGAGACGGGCTATGACGAATCGCCCGAATACACCGCCAGACTGATTGAAGATTACGCGAAATCCGGTTTTGTCAATATCGTTGGCGGCTGTTGCGGAACCACGCCGGCCCATATCAAGGCAATCGCCGATGCGGTCAAGCCTATTCCCCCGCGAGCCGTGCCGGATATTCCAAAAAAATTGCGGCTGTCCGGGCTGGAGCCGCTCAGTATCGGCGACGACTCGCTGTTCGTGAACGTGGGTGAACGGACCAATGTGACCGGCTCGAAAGCCTTTGCCCGCCTGATACTGAACAACAACTACGCTGAAGCGCTGAGCGTAGGCCGCAGCCAGGTGGAGAATGGGGCGCAAATCATCGACATCAACATGGATGAAGCGATGCTCGATTCGCAAAAGGCGATGGTGACGTTTCTCAACCTCGTCGCTTCCGAGCCGGATATCAGTCGCGTGCCGATCATGCTCGATTCGAGCAAGTGGTCGGTGATCGAAGCCGGACTGAAGTGTGTTCAGGGAAAGGCGATCATCAACTCGATCAGCCTGAAGGAAGGCGAAGCTGAATTCATCGAACACGCAAAACTTGCGCGCCGTTATGGAGCAGCGGTCATCGTGATGGCCTTTGATGAAACCGGCCAGGCCGACACGCTGGAACGCAAGGTGGAGATTTGCACGCGCTGCTATCACATCCTTGTCGACCAGGTCGGTTTCCCGCCGGAAGACATCATTTTCGATCCGAACATTTTTGCGATTGCTACCGGGATCGAGGAACACAATAACTACGGCGTCGATTTCATTGAAGCCACTCGCCTCATCAAAGAGACGCTGCCCTATGCCAAGGTCAGCGGCGGCGTATCCAACGTATCTTTTTCCTTCCGCGGCAACGACCCGGTGCGCGAGGCGATTCATACCGCTTTTCTATATCATGCTGTTCGCGCCGGAATGACGATGGGTATTGTCAACGCCGGGCAACTGGGCGTCTATTCCGATATTCCGAAAGATTTGCTGGAACGGGTCGAGGACGTGCTGCTCAATCGGCCTCCCAGGGAAGGTGGAGACACCAGTGCAACCGAACGGCTGGTTGAATTCGCCGAAACCTTCAAGGGGCAAAGCAAGGAAAGCACGGAGGATCTCAGTTGGCGTGACAGCTCCGTGCAGGAACGCCTGACGCATGCGCTGGTGAAAGGCATCACCACGTATATCGTGGAAGATACGGAAGAGGCACGGCTCGAAATCGACAGGGCAGGCGGACGGCCCATCCAGGTGATCGAAGGACCGCTGATGAATGGAATGAACGTGGTGGGGGATCTGTTTGGCTCAGGCAAGATGTTTCTGCCGCAGGTCGTGAAATCCGCCCGGGTAATGAAACAGGCAGTGGCCCATCTGCTGCCGTTCATCGAGGCAGAAAAGAAGCTGCTGGGCGACTCCCGGCCCAAGGGCAAGATTGTCATCGCCACCGTCAAAGGGGATGTGCATGACATCGGCAAGAATATCGTCACGGTCGTGCTCCAGTGCAACAATTACGAGGTGGTGAACATGGGCGTGATGGTGCCCAGCGCAAAAATCCTGGAAATGGCGCGCCAGGAACAGGCGGACATGGTTGGTCTTTCGGGGCTGATCACCCCTTCCCTGGAAGAAATGGCGTACGTGGCCAAGGAAATGGAGCGCGAGGGCTTCACCATTCCCCTGCTGATCGGGGGCGCAACGACTTCTCGCGTGCACACCGCCGTGAAAGTGGCTCCGCATTACAGCGGCGTCACAGTATGGGTTCCCGACGCGAGCCGCGCCGTAGGCGTATGCAGCAATCTTCTGTCGGAAGATCTCAAGGAAAATTACATCGGGGAAATCCGGGCCGAGTATGAGCGGGTCCGGTCACAGCATAAGAACAAGAAAGGGCCGGCGCCCCTGCTATCCATCGAGAACGCACGCAAGAATGCGTTCAAGACCGATTGGGAGAACTATACTCCTCCCGAACCGGGATTTGTCGGGGTAAGATCGCTGCGCAACTACCCGCTGGAAACGCTGGTACCTTTCATCGACTGGACACCGTTCTTCCAGGCGTGGGAGTTATCGGGCCGCTTTCCCGCCATTCTCGAGGATGAAGTAGTGGGAGAAGCGGCGAGCAATCTCTACCGGGACGCTCAGGCCATGCTGAAAAAGATCGTGGAGCAGAAATGGCTGACCGCCAACGCTGTATTTGGCCTGTTCCCGGCCAATACGATAAACAGCGACGACATCGAAATCTACACGGACGCGGCGCGCACGCGCGTCGGGATGACGTTCCATAACCTGCGCCAGCAGACCACGAAGCCCGACGGGCGCCCCAACCTCTGCCTGGCGGATTTTATTGCACCGAAAGAGACAGGGGTGCGGGACACAATCGGCGCGTTCGCCGTCACGGCGGGAATGGGCATAGACGCACGCGTCAAGGCATTCGAGGAGTCGCACGACGACTACAGCGCAATCATCCTGAAAGCGCTCGCCGATCGCCTGGCAGAGGCCTTTGCGGAACACATGCACTCGCGGATACGTCGCGAATTCTGGGGATTCGGCAAGGATGAAAATCTCAGCAATGAACAACTCGTGGACGAAGAGTACCGTGGCATCCGGCCCGCCCCGGGCTACCCCGCCTGCCCCGATCACACCGAGAAGGGACCATTGTTCGAATTGCTGAACGCTCCGGAGAATGCCGGAATCATCGTAACCGAATCCTTCGCAATGGTGCCCACCGCAGCGGTATCCGGCTTCTATTTTTCTCACCCGGACGCGAGGTATTTTGCGGTGGGCAAGATCGGCAAAGACCAGGTGGAAGATTATGCGAAGCGTAAAGGCCTGGGACTGGAAGAAACGGAGAGATGGCTGGCGCCTGTCCTGGCTTACGATCGGTAGCTTGGACGGAGGATCAGCTACGTTGCATGCTCCGATCAGGCATATTCGTCCAGAAAAGAGCAGCGATCCGGACGATTATTCCTGTTACTCCTTTACGCGAGTAATTTTTCCGACCTCGGGGATACGCCTCAAGCCTCTGATTACTTGGGCAAGATGGTGGCGATTGTGGACCTGCAGCATGAAATTCATGTTGGTGTAGGCGCCATCCCCTTCCATGACGACATCGACTATGTTCGAATCTGCCTCCGCGATTGCTGCCGCCACCCTTGCCAGCGCCCCGCGCTGATTCGCCACCATCAGCTTGAGACAAACCTCGAACTGCCGGATAATATCCTTGCCCCATGTCACATCCAGCCAGTTTTCAGCGTTAGCCCTGTTTTTCGAAACGGACGGACAGTCATCCGTATGGATGACAAGCCCCTGATCTTTCTTGATGAAACCCACAATGGCATCCCCAGGAATCGGACGACAGCATTTGGCGAACTGCACAGCCATGCCTTCGGTTCCAAGGATGGTGATGACGCCGCCGTGACCGTTCGCACCGGAATCGGTTTCGCCGGAAGCGGTCAGGCGCCTTGCTATGACCGCGGGCAAGTGCTTGCCCAGCCCCAGGTCTGCCAGTAAATCGTTCCTGGACTTGGCGCCGCTTTCGCGCGCCAGTTTTTCCCATTGCGCATCGCTTATTGTCTGCGGGTCAACCCGCAGAGAGGCCAGCGCCTGATTCAGCAGGCGCTCCCCCATCCTGGCTGATTCCTCGTATTGCATCGTTTTGAGGAAACGCCGGATATGCGAGCGCGCCTTGCCGGTAACGACGTAATTCAGCCAGGCGGGGTTCGGCTTGGCATGCGAAGCAGTCACGATTTCCACCCGATCGCCGCTTCTGAGCACGGTACGCAAGGGGGCGTTCTCGCCATTTATTTTCGCGGCTACGCAGCAATCGCCGATGTCCGTGTGCACCGCATAGGCAAAATCCACCGCCGTGGATCCTTTCGGCAACGCCAGTATCTCGCCCTGCGGGGTAAATACGTAAACCTCGCCGGGAAACAGGTCTACCTTGATGTGCTCCAGAAACTCCAGCGAATCCGTTGAATCGCTCATGGTCTCCAGCAGGCTCTGCAGCCACTGGTGGGTTTTCATGTGCAGATCGTTGAGATCCGCATCGGTACTCTTGTAGAGCCAGTGCGACGCCACGCCGGCTTCCGCGATGCGGTGCATTTCGGGCGTACGGATCTGCACTTCGATGGGCGTGCCGTAGGGTCCCCACAAGGTGCTGTGCAGCGACTGATACCCGTTGGCCTTGGGGATGGCGATATAGTCCTTGAATTTCCCGGGAATGGGATTGTAGAGGCTGTGCAGCGCGCCCAGCGCGATGTAGCAGGACGGCACATCCTTGACGATGACACGGAAGGCGTAGATATCGAGAATTTCGGAGAACGAAAGGTGCTTCTCCACCATCTTCTTGTAGATACTATAGAGCTGTTTTTCGCGCCCCGTCACTTCCGCGTCCAGCCCTCCCGCTTTCAGGCGCTCCTTGATCATCTCGAGAATTTTCGAGACCATCTCGCGGCGATTCCCCCGCGCGGCCCGCGTCGCGCTGGTCAGAACGCGATAGCGCGTCGGGAACAGATAACGGAAGCTGAGGTCCTGTAGCTCGTGATAAATATTGTTGAGTCCCAGCCGATTGGCGATGGGCGCATAGATTTCCATGGTCTCGCGCGCGATGCGACGCTTTTTTTCCGCCCGCATCGCCTCCAGCGTGCGCATGTTGTGCAACCGGTCAGCCAGCTTGATGAGAATGACGCGCACATCGCGCGCCATTGCCAGCAGCATTTTGCGAAAATTCTCCGCTTGGGCGTCTGCATGTGTCTGGAATTCGATCTTGTCGAGCTTGGAAACGCCATCCACCAGCTCGGCCACGGACTTTCCGAACCGGTCGCTGATTTCGGCCTTGGAGACGTGCGTATCCTCCATCACGTCGTGCAACAGCGCGGCAGCGAGCGTCTGGCTATCCAGGCGCAACTTGCCGAGGATGCTTGCTACCGCAAGCGGATGGGAAATGTAAGGTTCGCCGGATTGCCGGAACTGCCCGGAATGGGCGCTTTGGCTGAAGAGATAGGCATTCTGCAGCTCGGACACGTCCTCCCGCCTGAGATAGCTGGACAGTTCGCTAAAAAGGAAATTTGCCTCGGGCAAGTTTGCAGAGGAACTGGACAAACTTCGTGCCTGCGTCGTCATTTCCTTCATTTCTAGTACCGGTCTTCAGAACGGCAACCGTACCTCATATAATCTGAATGATGGTTTTTTTGCTCGTCTCCTGATTTTGAACAATGCCTATTCAATCAGAATCCGCGTGAAACGTAAGCCCTGCCAGTTCAAAGGGACCCGGCCGTGAGAAGATCGATTCCCACCAGACCTTGGGCGATCTCGCGCAACGCAATGACCGTAGGCTTGTCCCGGGCTGGTTCCACCATGGGACTGCCGCCGACCGAGAGCTGTCTTGCCCGGATGGTTGCCACCAAGGTCATGTCAAAACGATTGGGAATTCTTTTCAAACAATCATCAACGGTAATGCGTGCCATGTCTCCCGCCTGCGTATGTATAAGAAGTATAAGAAACATCAGTATAGAATGGCCGATCAGGTAAAGGCAACTCCATACGAGGAAGCGGAGAAGACGAAAACGGTACAGAAGGAATGGAAAGACTAGGGCGGGACTCGTTTCGTGCAGAACTGTGATGCGAGATCATGATGACGAGCGAGCTGCCTCGACGTTCTCAGCCGCTCCGCCAGCACGACGCATTTCAAGTCCTCCAACGCCCGATCCAGGCTGTCGTTGATGATCGCGTAATCGTACTCGCGCACGTGCCCGATCTCTTCCCGGGCTGCGGCCAGACGCCGGCTGATCGCTTCGGGGCTGTCCTTGGCTCGCTGCCGCAAACGCATTCCCAGCACTTCCAGTGACGGTGGCAGAACGAAAATGCCTACGGCAGCGGGAAAGACACGGTGGACCTGCTGAGCACCCTGGCTGTCGATCTCCAGCAACACGTCGTGCCCCATCGCGACATTTTCGTCGATCCATTTTTTTGAAGTGCCATAATAATTTCCGTACACCTCGGCATTTTCCAGAAACTCACCCTGCTTCAGCTTCTGCTCGAATACCTCACGCGTGACGAAATGGTAATCGCGCCCGTCAATTTCTCCTGCGCGCGCAGGTCGTGAAGTATAGGAAACAGACAGGCTCAAGCCGATGCCGGTGCCAAGCAGAGCCTTGACGAGGCTGGTTTTCCCGCCCCCTGAAGGTGCGCTGATGATGTACAGGGTGCCCGGCGGTGTCGTCATATCATGAATTTGCAGAGATAATACCGCTCGTCCCGGAAGGCAATTGAGTGATCAGCGGCGTTGCGGCCAATAGACTGGAGGGGGCTCAGGGCTATGTTCCTTTATATCCCTGTCCCTTGATACGTCTATGCTCCGAGCCGAAAGTTTAGCAGTTTCCATCCCCTCCCGTTAACTTCCTTCCTGTGAGCGAACCCATCTTGCCACATCCTGAGCGCTCATTGCACCGGCCTGCCGCGCCAACTCGCGGCCGCTCCTGAACAAGATCAGAGTAGGGATGCTGCGAATCTGATAGCGCGCGCCCAGCGCCTGCTCTACATCGGTATTTACCTTGGCGAGGCGTGCACGCGGCTCCAGCATGGCCGCCGCCTGTGCGAACGCAGGGGCCATCGCCCGGCAAGGCCCGCACCACGGCGCCCAGAAATCCACCACCAGCGGGATGTCGTTGTGATTCAGATGCCGCGCGAAGGTAGCGGAGGTCAACTCAATCGGCTGACCAGTAAACAATGGCTTATGGCACTGTCCGCACTTCGGCTGCTGACCTAGGCGTGCAGTTGGCACACGATTGACCGCCTGGCAGGCTGGACAGACGAGATGCAGAGAATTGCTCATTAGCTTCTCTGGCAGGGGAATTTATATGTCATGATGAAAAAATTGTCTCGTCTCTTTAAACCGAGAGTAGCAATACTTCAAGAATCGGAAAAATCGGGATATGGAAATTCTCACCATTTATATTATTCGATATTCTGCACCTGCTCCCGCATCTGCTCGATCAGC
>CAYXQR010000128.1:0-24951 GCA_964466955.1 uncultured Nitrosospira sp. | reverse complement strand
AAAAAAAGAAACCGGAATGCCGGCGCTCTGGGGCGATTCCAGCGGGGGTGGCAGCCATGCGGAGGTGGCGCACGGCAATCTGCCCGCGGGCGTCTTCCCTGGCGGGCTGCTGCATGTACTGCCTCATGCCCATCTGATCGGGAGCGGCGGCCATGTGGGGGATCCAGCGGCAGCGGGGGGGATGGAGGTGGCCGGCACCATCGCGCCGGGGCAAGGGTACGGGCAAGGGCACGGGATGGGCACGATCACCGTGCACGGGGACTACCATCAGCTTCACGGCTCCATTTATCAGGTGCATATCGACGCTGCGGGACATAGCGACCAGGTGATCGTGACCGACCTCGCGGACATTCAGGGCGGGACGGTGGAAGTGGTTCCGCTGGTGGGCGAATACGTTCCGGGCAGCCGCTTCACTATTCTCGCCGCCAATACCGGCCTCACGGGAAAGTTCGACGGCCTTGCGCATCCCCAGATCAACCTCGATCTGTCCTACGATCCGACCCATGTCTACCTCGACGTACTGCGCTTCTGCGACATGGTCGATACGCCCAACCAGTGCGCGACCGGCAACGCGGCGGAAAAGCTCGGCGCCGGCAATCCCGTCTATGATGCCATTGTCGGGCTGCCGGATCAGGCAAGCGTGCGGGAGGCTTTCAACCATCTTTCCGGCGAAGGCCATGCCAGTGTCAGGGGCGCGCTCATCGAGGACAGCCGCTTTCTGCGCGACGCCGTCTGGGACAGGGTAAGAGAGGCATTCCATTCAACGGGCTCGGTGACCAATGATACGCCCGGACATGCGCTGCAGGAGAACGCGGACACCGGCAATGCACTGTGGGGCCGAATTCTGGGTTCTTTCGGCCATCGAAACGGCGATGGCAACGCCTCGCGCCTGAACCGGCAGATCTACGGAATTTTCATGGGGGTCGACGGACGGATCGGCGAGAAGTTTCTGGCGGGCATGGCAGGAGGCTACACCGCCGCTTCCTACGACGTCGGCAGTCTTTTTTCCGGATCGAGCGACAACTATCATGTTTCCGCCTATGGCGGCACCCAACTGGGGCCTCTCGGCCTGCGCCTGGGCACCGCCTACATCTGGCATGATCTGGAGACGAGCCGCCCCATGCTCATCGCAAACTTCCTCGATCATCCGCAGGTGGAGAAGTACGCGGCGCGCACTGTCCAGGCTTTCGGCGAGATCGGTTATGCATTGCCGGTGAAGGCGGTCTCGCTGGAGCCGTTCGCGCGGGTGGCGTACGTCAACCTCGATACCAGGGCGTTCCGCGAGCAAGGCGGCGCTGCCAGCCTGAGCAGCGCGGGGGATAACCAGGGCACGATCTATACCACCCTGGGGATGCACGCGGCAAAAACGTTTTCACGCCTGGGGCGATTCGTCGCCACCCTGCGCGGCACCCTCGGCTGGCGCCATGCCCTGCACGAACGCAGACCCGTTTCCCGTTTCGCCTTCGCCGGCGGAGCGTCCTTCGACACCGCCGGGCTGGCGATCCCGCGCAACGCCATCGTGATGGCCGTCGGCGTGGATGCCCACGTGACAGGTGCCGCCACGCTGGGTGTGTATTACCATGGACAGGTTCTGAACAATATCGTCGATAACGGCGTGCGCGCGAACCTGACCTGGCGGTTCTGACGCGCCCCCGCTCCCTCGTTCCCGTTCTTCATTCACCCATGCTTCCTGTGGTCGTGCGGCCTGTTGTAATCTCCCTGTAGCCTGCAATCTCCCTGCGGCCCGCACTCTCTTCTGCCGCGCATTGAGCGCATCCCTCCGGCCTGTGCCGGACACGGAAAATAGTTGCATCCATTGCAGAGTTACACTATGCTGAATTCATGCACACGCTCCGCTCCTTAAGGGTTTCCGCTAAAGAACGGGACGGCCCGGTGGAAGCGGATGGAGAGAACGCATGATCCATGGAATTCCGGCATGCAGGGCAGGTTTACTGCCTCCAGGGAACCTGCTGGAAAATCGTGGCATCCGAGCGCATCCTGTTCACCCATGCATGGGAGGACGCAGAAGGCAAGCCGCATCATGGGACGCAGGTGACCGTCTGCTTCACCGAAGTGGACGGAAAGACCCGGCAGACTTTCCGGCAGGCGGGCTTCGAGTCGGCGGCAAGCCGGGATTCCCCATGAGGCCGGCTGGAACGAATGCTTCGACAAGGAGGACGCGTACCTCTCTCCATTGACCCGCTCAGGCTAATCCCGCGGATATTCCCTTCAGTCAGCCGCTGGAGCAGGCCGATCCGCGCCAGGGGGCGAAGCAGCTGATCTCCTGCCGATGCGGCAGGCATCAATCATCCCTGCGCCTGTACCCGTATTCGATCAACAATCTTTCCGGAGAAGCAAGATGAGAAAAACAGCACCAGGTAGATCAGGAGGTCTCCCCGGCATCCTGTTTGCCGCGATCCTGATCCTGTTCGCCGGGACAGGTGCCGTGGCGGCGGAAGCGGCCTCTCCCGCCGGATTCAAGTGGAAGGACGGCGCGGAAGTGTATGCCAAGGTCTGCGGTTACTGCCATGAAGATGGAAAAGTCGGGCCCCGGCTTCTGGGCCGGTCGCTTCCGCCCGTTTATATCAAGCAGGTCGTCCGCAATGGCCTCCGGGCCATGATGCCCTTTCGTTCCGCTGAAATCGACGACGACTCGCTGGCGAAACTGGCGGACTTCATATTCCGCCAGAAAGCCTCCGAATAGAAAGGAGCCGATCCATGGACCATGACAGACGCAATCTCATGAAAGGGGTGCTGACGGGCGGCACGCTGCTGGCGCTGGGCCTGCCCGGCATGGCGCAGGCGGCGTATACCGGAGCGATCCGGGCCGGCAGAAGGCGGGACTGCATCCTGCTGCTGGGCCATACCTGGGCGGATGCCGCATTCGCCCAAGGGGCCGCCGCGGCCCATGCGGCCTACGCAGGCTATACGGGACTGGCTCCCGCGTCATTCGCACCCGCGGCCCAGACGCATGGGAGACGGGGAATCGTCGGTTTGCGGACCGTCGCCCTCGACGAAGGCCTGCTGCTGCAGATGGACAAGGTGGCCCGCTTGCTGGCGCGGTCACGGGGAACACGCTGGGTCGCGCTCATGGATGACGCCAGCGCGGCCATATTCACGGAGATGGTGCGAAATGCGGGCGCGCGCCTCCTGCTGCGGGGCACGCATGCCGCTTCCGGCGGCGATTCGGCGGTGACGGCGGGTGGGCTGCCCGCGCTTCGTCATGTCCTGGTGGCCGCTTCTCCACGCCTGAGCGCAGGAGACATGCTGGCCTCCGAGCTCGTGCGGCATCACCGCAGCTTTTCCATCACGGAGGATTTTCTGGGGACGGCTGCGGGCGAAACCAGCGAGACCATCAGGGCCGCGGCGCATCCCGCTTCCGTGCCGGGGTTCAGGTCGTATCGGCTGAAAGGAGCGGAGACGCGCCACCTGCACTGCTCGGGCATGCAGGCATCCGAGGGCTGCCGGCTGCTCGGGTGGAATGAAGACGAGAAGTGGGCGCGGATTTCCGATTCGTTCGCGGTGCGCGCGGATGCATCTGGCCATGATTTCGCCGAGAGGCCGCGCATGGACTGGGTGGAATCGCTGGGTTTCGCGATGACCGCGGCGGCGCTGGGCATGGAGCAGCACGGGATGCTCCCCGCCAGCCGCGGGTTCGTGCACCGGGGCCGGGGAGGGCAGGGCAAGCAGGGCAGGCGCACGGATGGCTTTTTTGCCGAAGAACGCCTCGCATCATTCATCATCGACGCCTAGCGGGAAGAAGGAGAACAACGAATGGCTGAAAAATATATCGCGCTGCCCAAAGGGGTGACCGAAACCACTTTCGATGCCGCCATAAAGGATTTTCGCGCTGCGCTCGGCGCCGAGGCCGTACTGACGAGCGCAGCGCAGCTTGCGCCGTATATCAAGACGATGATGCCCGTGCCCGACGCGGACCACGTGCCTTCCGCCGCGCTGCTGGCTGAAACGGTCGAGCAGGTGCAGCAGATCGTCCGCATCTGCAGCCGCTACAAGGTGCCCGTCTGGCCCATCTCCACCGGGAAGAATCTTGGCTACGGTTCCGCCGCGCCTGCCGAACGGGGCCAGGTCGTGCTCGATCTCAAGCGCATGAACCGCATTCTCGAAGTGGACAAGGATCTGGCTTACGCGCTGGTGGAGCCGGGAGTGACCTACAAGCAGCTCTATGACCATATCGCAGAGCACAAGCTGGGCCTGTGGCTGTCCATGCCCGCACCTTCCGCCATCGCCGGCCCCACCGGCAACACGCTCGATCGCGGGGTGGGCTATACGCCCTACGGAGAGCATTTCATGTATGCCTGCGGCATGGAGGTGGTCCTTGCCAATGGCGAAGTGCTGCGCACCGGGATGGGCTCGATGCCGAACTCGAACACGTGGCAGGTGTTCAAATGGGGTTACGGCCCCTACCTGGACGGAATCTTCACTCAATCCAACTATGGCATCGTCACCAAGTTCGGCTTCTGGCTGATGCCGGCGCCGCCGGCATTCAAGCCGTTCGTCATCCGGTATCAGGACGAGGAAGATATCGTGGATATCGTGGAAACGATCCGCCCGCTGCGCATCAGCGGTGTCATCCCCAATTCTGTCGTCATTGCCCACGCGCTGTACGAGGCACCTGTAATGGCGCGCCGCAGCGATTATGTCCAGGGACCGGGCGCGATTCCGGACGAAGCGGTGAAGAAACTGACCAAGGACCACAACCTGGGGATCTGGAACGTGTATGCCGGACTCTATGGCACCCAGGAACAGATCGATGTGAACTGGAAGATCGTCACCCAGGCCTTCGGCAAGTCCGGCAAGGCGAAAATCCTGACCGAGCAGGAAGCGGCAGCCGACCCGGCATTCGAATACCGGGCCAAGCTCATGAAAGGAGAGATGACGCTGCAGGAATTCTCCCTGTACAACTGGCGCGGGGGCGGCGGCTCGATGTGGTTCGCGCCGGTTTCGCAGGCGCGGGGGAGCGAGACGCTCAGGCAGATGTCCCTGACCAAGCAGATACTTGCCAAGCATGGCCTCGATTATTCAGGCGAATTCATCGTCGGCATGCGCGACATGCACCACATTGTCGATGTGCTGTACGACAAGACCAACCCGGAGCAGGTGACAGCGGCCTACAAGTGCTTCGACGAGCTGTTGACGGTATTTTCGGCGCAGGGCTATGGCACCTACCGGGTGAATACCGCTTTCATGGACAAGGTGGCGGAGACATACGGGCCGGTGCAGCGCAGCGTGCACAAGACGCTCAAGCAGGCACTCGATCCCAACGGAATCATCGCGCCGGGCAAGTCCGGCATCCGCAATTAGCCTTGTTCTTGTCCGAGAGTACTGCAGGGCGCCGGCGCCTGCTGGCGCCTGCCGGGAAGGCGATGAGGGGAAATTATCCGGGTGTCCGTGCACCAGAAACAGGCGCCTGGTATCGAACCAGGGAGTCAGGCTCGTTGACCATTTAAAGGAAAGGGCGAGATGAGAGAGATCAGGGCAGCAACCATACGCCAGAAAGGCGGGCCGTTTCAGGTCGAAAACCTGCGGCTGGATGAGCCAACCCCCGAGGAGGTATTGATCAGGGTGGTCGCGACCGGAATGTGCCATACCGACATGGTGGCGCGCGATCAGCTCTATGACGTGCCCATGCCGATCGTGCTCGGGCATGAAGGCGCGGGCGTGGTGGAGCAGGTCGGGAGCAGCGTGAAGAAAGTCGCGGCGGGCGACCACGTGGTGCTCACATACATGTGGTGCGGCCACTGCAAGCCGTGCCTGCGCGGAGATCTGACCTACTGCGAGAATTTCTATCCGCTCAACTTCGGCGGCGCGCGCGAGGACGGCAGCACATCGACCTACGAAAAAGAGGACCGCGCGTCCGGCTCAAAAGGCCGAATCCACGATCATTTTTTCGGCCAGTCGTCATTCGGCACTTTTGCCCTCGCGCATGAGCGCAATGTGATCAGGGTGCCGAAAAACGCACCCCTGGAACTGCTGGGGCCGCTGGGCTGCGGGATCCAGACGGGGGCGGGCGCCGTGATCAACGCCCTGAAAGTGAGCCCCGGCAGCAGCTTCGCCACATTCGGCGGGGGCGCGGTGGGGCTGAGCGCCGTGATGGCGGCACGTATCGCGGGTGCGGCGATCATCATTGCCGCGGATGTAGTCCCATTCCGGCTGGAACTGGCGAAAGAGTTGGGCGCGACCCATGCCGTCAACAGCCGCGAAACCGATCCGGTCGAAGCCGTACGCCAGATCACTGGCGGGGGAGCGGATTTTACGCTGGAATCGAGCGGCCGGCCCGAGGTGCTGCGCCAGGCCATCGATGCGCTGGCGATACGCGGCACGTGCGGCATCGTGGGCGCGCCTGCCCTGGGAACGGAGGCGAGTTTCGATGTGAACGGCGTGATGACGACCGGCAAGCGCATCATCGGCGTGATCGAGGGCGACAGCACGCCGGATATCTTCATTCCGGCCCTGGTCGAGCTTTACATGCAGGGACGCTTCCCGTTCGACCGGCTGGTGAAATTCTACACGCTCGACCAGATCAACCAGGCGGCGGAAGACAGCGAGAAGGGCGACACCATCAAGCCGATCGTCCGGCTTGCTTCCTGATTTCCGCTTTCCGGGGTAACGGGTTCAGTCGGGTGGCGCGGGATGAGCTTTTCCCCATTCCGGAGCAGGGCCTGCCTTTTGCGAAAGAAAACTGCCGATTGTCCGCATAGGTTCAGGATTGCTTTCCTTACGCAATATTGATTCATTGATCCGTCGACGCAGCGCGTATTGTCAAGGCATGTTCGCGATCCCGCGCGGTATGTAATATCGCGATGATTTGGATTTCGTCCTGTAGAACCCGATAGCTCAGGACATAGGGGAAATCGTGCAAGCCGAGTTCCAGCAGACCGCCAAAACCCGCGTGCCCCACCAGTGGAAATTCCCTCAGTGTTTCCAGCCTTTGCTGGAGCGCGTTCTCAAAACGATCCGCGATGAGTGGGTTATGGCTGTCGCAGTAGTCGACAATATCGATCAGGTCCAGTCTCGCCGTATCGGTGAGAACTACCTTCATGTGCCCCTGCGGGCACGATGGGCACGGATTTCCTTCATAACCTCATCAGAGGCCGTCAACCGACCTTCTTTGACATCATTCAGCCCCTGCTCTATTTTTTTCTGCAGGACTTGATGATAAGCCAGGTACTGCTGAATGGCCTTATTCACTATATAGCTGCGAGAGCGATCCATGTCGGCGGCAAGCGTGTCGATCTGGCTGACGATATCCTTGCTGGTCCGGATGGTAATCGGTTCCGTGGGTTTCAGTTTCATAATCTTCCTTCAAATAATGTAATCTTCTGTAATCAGATGTAATCGTAGCATGGCTTCCGTATTCACTGAAAGAAATTCATGCATGCCGGAAGCAGTCTGTCACTGTGCGATGTTTCGATCGTCGAGCGTCCCCATTCTGTCGCCTGCTGTCAGTTTTTCACGGCATGCACGACTTTGGTCGGGATTTTCTGGGAAGGGGCGATGACGACATCGACCAACCGGACATCGAAACCCGCCGAGGCGACTCTATTGCAGATATCGTGCACGCTGTGATGCCAGAAAGTCAGGGCCGAGTGCGCGCCTCCAAGCCGGCTGTGGTGGTACTCGGGTTCGCGCAGCAGAATGATCTCGCCGTCGATCGTTTCCGCCAGTTTTTCCGTTTCCAGCAGGTCATACAGTGGTATGGAAAAGATGAGGGCGCCGTTGCGGCGGAGAACCCGGTGACACTCCGAATATCCCCGTATGTCGTCCGGCACATGCTCAAAGACGTGGTTGGACGTGATCAGGTCGAGGCTTGAGTTTTCGAAGGAAAGACTCTGCACATCCTGATTGAGTATTCCGTCAATCATCATGCCAGAGGCATAGCCGGGGAAAAATTCGCTTTCGAAGACCTGCGCGATGCTGCGCTTCAGGAAGTCGAGCGTGGCTCCGTAGCTCGACATTTCCCACGCGGCCAAAATGCCATGTTTTTCCAGATGAGACCGGATGACGGGAATGAGCGACAGATTGATGCCGTTTCCGCCGCAGGAGACGCATCTCGTCATGAACGCATCCGGCCGCAGAGATATGAACAGGCTTCCGCCACAGGCAGGGCAGGATGAGCGACTGACGCGCCATTTATGGACGGGGCCGGCCTCCTTCAGATACGTGAAAGCCGCCTGCCAACGTGGACCCAGGATTGGTTTGATGGGCTTCAAGCTGCCGAATCCGGAGGAAAACCAGGATCATAACAGCCCGTCTGGACTTGCGCATTGCCGGGCCGATCTTTGAAAAGCGCGCCGTGACTGCGCGTTACCTTCCCCCGGATTCCGGTTCAACGTCCGCCGTATCCACCACCGGGACGCGCGGCGCGGGATACATGGTTGCGTCTTCCGCCGCGACCACCCATCCCCCGCCCAGCGCCTTGTAAAGATTCACCAGCGAGTCGAACACCCTGCCACGATTCTGGGCCTGGAACGTTTCCGCTTCGAACAGGCTGCGCTGGGCATCCAGCACTTCGATGAAGCTGATATATCCTTCGTCATAACGAAGCTGGGCCATCTCCAGATAGGTGCGTAGCGCGTCGACCTGCCGGCTGACGGCCTGGAGTTGCTCGCGCGATTTCTGCAGGCCGATCAGGGCGTCTTCCACTTCCCGGAATGCGAACAGGATGGCGCGCTGGTAGCTGAACAGCGCCTGTTCCTTACGCGCTTCCGCCTGCTTGACCTGGCCGGCGATGCCTCCGGCGGTAAAGATGGGCGCGGAGGTCAGCACGCCGAAAGCGGCCATGTGCGCGGGGCCGATGAACATGTTGGAGAGCTGGGTGCTCGCCACCCCCAGCAACCCGGTCAATGAAATCTTGGGCAGATAGAGCGCACGGGCCGCGCCGATCTGGGCGTTGGCCGCGACCAGGTTCTGTTCCGCTTCCCGCAGATCGGGCCGGCGGGTGAGCAGTTCCGAAGGCAGCCCGGCCGACACCAGCGGAAGCTGGAGCTGGTCCAGCATGCGGGCGCGCCGGATCGGGCCCGGATTGCGGCCGAGAAGGATGGAGATCGCGTTCTCCTGCTGGGCGATGCCGGATTCGATCGGTGGAATCGCCGCGGCAGCCGTTTCGTACTGGGAGCGGATCTGCGACAGTTCGAGCAGTGAAATGATGCCGCCTTCGTAGCGCAACTCGAATACCTTGAGCGTTTCCAGACGGGAAGCCGCGGTGGCCTGCGCGATTTCGAGCTGTCGGTCCAGGACGAGAAGGTTGATGTAGGAGGACGCCACCGAGGAAACCAGCGTCAGGATGGCGGCGCGCCGCCCGGCTTCGGAGGCGAAAAGCTGGGCGCGCGCCGCTTCGGTCAGCCGCCTCACCCGGCCCCAGATGTCGAGCTCCCAGTTCGCATTGATCGATAGCTGATAGCTGTTGTGGTAAGGATCGAGCCCCGGCGGCAGCCGGTTGGGCCACAGGAGTTCGGTGGAGCGCAGCCTCTCGCCGCGGGCGTTGCCGCCGATCTGGGGGAACAGTTCCGAGCGCGTGGCGCCGTAGCGTCCCTGGAATTCCTCGATGCGCGCGGCGGCGATGCGTATGTCCTTGTTCTCGATCAGGGCGATATCGATCAGCTCATTCAGCGCGGGATCGCCGAACTGTTTCCACCAGAGGATATCGGCGATGTCATGGCGGGCGATGGCGTCGAAGCGGTATTTCTCCATCACCTCCACGTGCGGGCGGCGATAATCGGGACCAAACATGCAGCCGCTCAATAGAACGAGAACGAGGACCGCCAGGGCCAGCGCCAGCGGGTTCAGAAGACGAAATGCAGGCAGGGGCGCGTATCCGGTCATTTCAATCCCTGCGCGGTCCGGACGGGTGTGGACCATCCGGCGCTTCACTTTCCGCAATCGGGGACCCGTCCGGTGTTTTTTCCGGAGAGGTCTTTCCACGGCCGGTGATTTTCGTGACGACGGTTTCGATCGCCCAGTAGAACATCGGGATGAAATAGATGGCGATCACGGTGGCGCCGATCATCCCGCCGATGACCCCGGTGCCGATGGATACCTTGCTGTTGGCGGACACGCCGGTGGCGATCGCCAGCGGCACGCAGCCCAGCGTGAAGGCGAGCGAAGTCATGATGATGGGGCGCAGGCGGTCGCGCGCGGCGTTGACGGCGGCTTCCTGAATGGACTGGCCCTGGTCGCGGTTCATCACCGCGTATTCGAAGATCAGGATGGCGTTTTTCGCGGCGAGGGCAATCAGCATGGTCAGCCCGATCTGGAAGTAGACATCGTTGCTGAGGCCCCGCAGCAGAATGGCGACCAGCGCGCCGAACAGCGCGAAGGGAACCGCCATCAGCACGCCCAGCGGCAGGGTCCATTTTTCATACTGCGCGGCCAGGATGAGAAAGACCATGATGAGACCGAATACGAAGACGAGGAACGAGGAACCGCCGGCCTGCTTCTCCTCGTATGTCTGCCCGCTCCAGGCAATGCCGTAGTCACTGGGGAGAATTTCCGCGGCAACCTCTTCCATGGCCGCGATGGCCTCGCCGGAACTGAAGCCGGGAGCCGCCTCCGCCGTGACTTTCACCGCGGTG
This sequence comes from uncultured Nitrosospira sp., assembly GCA_964466955.1. Taxonomy (GTDB): domain Bacteria; phylum Pseudomonadota; class Gammaproteobacteria; order Burkholderiales; family Nitrosomonadaceae; genus Nitrosospira. Next base: position 14,359 of record CAYXQR010000128.1, on the reverse strand, counting down.
TAATTGTTGAAGCGCGTCACTACATCCGGCCCGCGGTCGAAATGAGTGGTCGCTACCGCGCTGAGCGGAATCATGCTGCCGTTGCGGCTGCGCACGTACACATAGTCGATATCCTTCGGCGTGAGGCGCGAAGCGGGCTCGCCCTGGATGATCACCTGAAACAGGCGGCTGAACTTGGCGAACTGCGATACGTACGAGGAGCCGAACATCGTCTGCATGGTGGCATAGACATCCTCCACCGGCACGCCCAGTGTTTCGGCCTTGGCGCGGTCCACATCCAGCCGCAGCACCTGGGCCGAGGCGTTGTAGGTCGAGGTGATGTTCGTCAGTTCCGGACGCGTTCCGGCCTTGGCCAGGTAGTTTTCGATGACACCGGCGATGTGCTGGCTGTCGTTGTCCCCCTTGCTCTGGATATACAGTTCCATCCCGCCGGTCGTGCCCAGGCCGGGAATCGAAGGAGGATTGATCGGCAGAATGATTCCTTCGGAAATATGCGCGAAAGCCTGCATCGCCCCTTGCAGGATCGCTGGCACGCCCTGGGTCGCGGCGTTGTCCCCGGCGTAACGCTCCTCGAAATCGTTCAGTCCGACAAAAAACGTGGCTGCATTGCTCTTCAACTGGCCGTCGAGCAGGCTGAAGCCGTCAATGACCACAATGGAGCGGGTGGCGGGGTGCTGCATGAAGTATTCGGTGGCATGCCGGCTGACGCGGCTGGTGCGGTCGAGCCCGGAAGCATCCGGCATGAGCACGGCTCCCAGCAGCACGCCCTGGTCCTCGGGTGGCAGAAACGAGCCGGGGATGTGCCTGAACAGCCCGACGGAGAGGGCAATCATGCCGAAAAAAAGCACGAACGCCACGACGAAGCGCTTGATGACGAGCTGCACGGTTCTCGTGTAACCTTCGGTCATGCGCCCGAACCAGGCGTCGAACCATTTGAAGAAGCCGCGCTTCTCGCCCTGGCGGGGCTTGAGCAGCAGCACCGCCAGGGCGGGGGACAAGGTCAGCGCCACCACCCCGGACAGCGCCACGGAAATCGCGATCGTGATCGCGAACTGCTTGTAGAGTTGCCCGGTGATGCCGGGAATGAAAGCGACCGGGATGAACACGGCGCACATGACCAGCACGATCGCAATCAATGCGCCGCCTACCTCGTCCATGGCCTTGCGGGCGGCGTCACGCGCGGACAGGCCGAATTTCACCATATTGTGCTCGACCGCCTCCACCACCACGATCGCATCGTCCACCACGATGCCGATGGTGAGAATCATGCCGAACATCGTGAGCATGTTGATGGAGAAATCCAGCGCGGCCATTCCGGTTGCCGCGCCGATGACGGAGATGGGCACGGCAATGATGGGAATCAGGGTCGCGCGCAGATTCTGCAGGAACACGAACACGACCACCACCACCAGGGCCAGGGCTTCGAAAAAGGTATGGATCACGGATTCGATCGATGCGCGCGTGAATGCGGTGGTGTCCATGGTGATTTCGTACTCGATGCCGGGCGGAAACGACTTCTTCATTTCTTCCAGCGTGGCGCGCACCCCCTTTGCGACCTCCAGCGCATTGGCGCCAGGCTGCTGATAGACGACCAGCACCGTGGCCGGCTTGCCCTGGCGCGTGGTGCGCAACGCGTAGGTTTTCTGGCCAAGCTCGGCATAGCCCACGTCCTTCAGGCGCACCAGCGCCACGCCTTCGCTGGCAGCGCGGATGATGATGTCGTCGAACTCCCCGGGCGTGGTCAGGCGGCTTTTGGTGGTAATCGAGAAGGACTGCTCCACCGGTTCGCCGGTCGGGGCCTGGCCGATGCTGCCGACCGCATACTGTTCATTCTGCTTCGCCACGGCCAGCTGCACGTCGCCGGCGGTAATGCCCAGGGCGGCCATGCGGTCCGGCTTCAGCCATATGCGCATCGCGTAATCGGGCGTGCCCATGACGGCGGCCTGGCCTGCCCCGGGGATGCGCTTGATCGCATCCAGAATGTAGATGCTGGCGTAATTGGAGACATAGATGGGCTGGTAGCGGCCGTCAGGCGAATAGATCGCGATGACCATCATCACCGAGGCCGACTGCTTCTTGACCGCCACGCCCTGCGCCTGCACCGAGGCGGGCAGCAGCGGCAGCGCGAGGTTGACCCGGTTCTGCACCTCGACCTGCGCCAGCGACGGGTTGGCGTCGATGTCGAAATAGACCGACAGGGTCATGACGCCGGATGACGAGCTCGCGGACGACATGTACATCAGCTTGTCCGCCCCGTTCACCTGCTGCTCGATCGGCGAGGCAACATTCTGCGCGGCGACTTCAGCCGAGGCACCCGGATAGGTTGCGGCGACCGAGATCTCGACCGGGGTGATTTCCGGATACTGTGCCACCGGCAGGTTGTACATCGCCACCGCGCCTGCCAGCGTGATGACGATGGAAAGCACCGATGCGAAAACCGGCCGGTCTATGCAGAAGTGCGAAATCTTCATCGCGCGCGCCGGCAGCCCATTTACCCGTTCATCCTCTCATCCTTCACTCATTCATCCCCTTCGCGCTTTCACCCGTTATCTTTGTTTTATTCGTGCGGACCCTGCCCGGACGCCGTTCTGTCCACGGGTCTCGCGCGTCTTTCAGCAGGGCTTTCATTTCCGCCCCGCGATCCGGCAGACCCGGCAGTTGCTGCGGAAGCAGCGGGCGCGGGGAGAGGCCTTCTCTCCATCGCCGCGCCCGCCCCACCCGGCGCGCTGGATGCAGCGCCGGGTGGGGCAGAAATATCGGTTACGTCAAGCGCCATGCCCGGCGAGAGGCGGATGGCGCCATCGACCACCACCCGTTCGCCCGGCAGCAACCCGTGGTTGATGAACCAGTTGTCGCCCTGCCAGTCGCCGGTTTCCACCTCGCGCCGCATCGCCTTGCCGGCCTCGTCGACGACCCACACGTAATAGCCCTTCGCGCCCTGCAGCACCGCCCGCTGCGGCAGGAGGACGCTGGCCGGGCGGATCGCGCCTTTGAGGCGCACGCGCACGAACTGCCCCGGGCGCAGGTCGCCCTCGGGATTGTCGAACTGCGTCCGCACCAGGAAGGTGCCGGTTTCCTCGGAAAAAGAAGGTTCGCTGAAGTCGATGTAGCCGGTCTGCGGATATACCGAGCCGTTGGCTAGCGTCACTTCCACCTGGAACCGGTTGAGGGGAGGGACTTTGAGCAGGCCTTGCTCGACTTCGCTGCGATACTTGAGCAGCTGGTTTTCGGAGATGTTGAAATTGACCCAGATGGGATCGAGCTGCGCCACATACGTGAGCAGGCTGCCTTCCCCCGCGCTCAGGTAGCTTCCCTCGTGCTTCTTGGCGAAGCTGGACAGGCCGGTCAGCGGCGAATGGATGGTGGTATAGCTCAGATTGAGCTGCGCCGTCTGGACCAGGCCCTGCGCCGCGAACACGGCCGCCTGTGCTGCCTGCACCATGGCGATGGTGTCATCCAGGTTTTTCTTGCTCAGCGCATTTTTCTCCGCCAGGGGCCTGACCCTGGCCAGGGTGGCCTCAGCGGCAGCCAGCGTCGCTTCCCGCTCCGCCAGCTGGCCTTTCGCGGATTTCAGGGCCGCCTCGAAGGGCTTGCGGTCCATCTGGAACATTTTCTGTCCAGCCTGGACCAGTTCGCCTTCCTTGTAGAGGCGCTTTTCCAGGAAGCCTTCCACCCGGGCCCGTATCTCGACCTGATGCGAACTCCGGGTTTCGGCCACGAATTCCATTTCGACCGGATGGTCCCGCGGCACGATGGTGACCGCGGTCACCTCCACGGGAGGCCGGGCCGTTGCAGCAGGCGGCTTGTCGCAACCGGCGAGCCACGCCAGCAAGCCGGCCGTGAGCAACGCGGTGCCGGCACTGCATCCACGCGCACCCTTCCACAGGGGACGGGGCGGTTTCGGCGCCGCGAAAGGGCTCGCGGAAGAGAGATGGGCGATGGAGGAGGTCATGTCATGCGCTGGCAGTCTGCAAGTGGCACGGGTCCGGATGCCGCTGGTGAACAGAACAGCGCACGGGAGGAAGGCCTGAGGCATAAACGCGCCGCGCTTGTATTGTTATGCCGGCCGCCATGAATGTCAGTACGGTTTCCCACATAACGTCGAGCCTCAGGTCCACTGGTCCCGCCTTGGGCCACAGGCAGAAACGCCCACGCAACCCCCCGGCGCTCGCCGGGAGAATGGGCAGCCTCGTGTGCTCGTGTATTCACGGCCGGGAGAGGGCAGGCTCCTGCGTTTCACCAGCCATGTTACCGGCAAAAGCACCATGTTGTCATACCATTGCAAGCCTGCTATCGTTACAGGACCTCTTTCCCTGATTTCGCTGGCCCAGTCTCCATCCCTGAGGACTGCCGCGTCCGGCCCGGCCTGTGGCCTGCATATGATTTTTCTCGAAAAACAAGGAGCTGCCCGCATGAGCAACGAAAAAGCATTGCCGGATTACGACGGCTTCGATCGGCTGCCGATAAACGGAACATGGCGCCGTGGAAAGGGCGCGAAGGTGTTGCAGGACCGGAATCCCTACAACGGCGATGTCCTGGTGGAAATCCAGCATGCGAACCGGGATGACATGGATGAAGCGTATCGCGGCGCGGCCAGGGCACAGCCCGCGTGGGCGGCGCTGCTGCCGGGCGAACGTGCGGCGGTGATGCGCCGCGCCGCGCAGGTGATGGAAGCGCGCCAGGAGGAAATCGTGCAATGGCTGATCCGGGAGGCGGGCAGCACCCGCATCAAGGCCACCATGGAATGGGGCACGGTGTATGCCGTGCTGCTGGAAGGCTCGACGCTGCCTTACCTGGTCGAAGGCCGCATCCTGCCTGCGGACGTGCCGGGCAAGGAAAGCCGGATGTACCGCAAACCGGTGGGCGTGGTGAGCGTCATCAGCCCGTGGAACTGGCCGATGCAGCTATCGGCCCGCTCGGTCGTGCCTGCGCTGGCGGTGGGCAACGCAGTGGTCGTCAAACCCGCGAGCGACACGCCCGTGACAGGCGGCCTGCTGCTGGCGAGGATACTGGAGGAAGCCGGGTTGCCGCCGGGCGTGCTCAGCGTGATCATCGGCGCGGGCAGCGAGATCGGCGATGCCTTCGTCACGCACCCGGTGCCGCGCGTGATTTCGTTCACCGGCTCGACTCCGGTCGGGCGCAACATCGCCCGGCTGGCAGCGGAAGGGCCGACGTTGAAGCGGCTTGAACTGGAACTGGGCGGCAACGGACCTTTCGTGGTGCTGGACGACGCCGACCTCGATCAGGCGGTGGAAGCGGCAGTGTTCGGCAAGTTTCTGCACCAGGGCCAGACCTGCATGAGCATCAATCGCCTCGTCGTCGATGACAGCGTGCACGACGCTTTCCTGGACCGCTTCGCGGAACGGGTGCGCAAGCTGAAATTCGGCAACCCCGATGAACCGGACACCATGATCGGCCCGGTCATCAACGAATCGCAATTCAAGGGGCTGCGCAGCCGCATCGAGGACGCCATCTCGGCCGGTGCGCGCAAGGTGGTCGGCGAGGAAGCGCAGGGACTGGTGCTGCCGCCCCATGTCTTCGCGGATGTGACCAACGACATGCATGTGGCGCAGACGGAGTCTTTCGGCCCGATCGCCCCGTTCATCCGCGCACGTGGAGAGGAGGAAGCGCTCCGGATCGCCAATGACACCGAGCTCGGGCTTGCCGCCGCTGTTTTCACCCGCGATGTGGAGCGCGGCCTGCGCTTCGCCCGGAGCATGGAAGCGGGCATGGCGCACGTCAACGATCAGCCGGTGAACGATCTGCCTTACAACCCGTTCGGAGGCGAGAAGAACTCCGGCGTCGGCCGCTTCAACGGCGTCTGGGCGATTGCAGCCTTCACCACCGACCAGTGGGTCACCATCCAGCACGCGCCCCGGCAGTACGCCTTCGACGCAAGGCAACTGAAGGGGAGCCCGAAGGGCGGCAGCTTTGCCGCCCGGCAGGCAGACTCGCGGCAGATCGATGAAAAGAATGCCCTGGAAAACAAAAATCGATAAGGAAAAACATGGCCCTCAAACTCCACACCATCATCTGCAGCACCCGGCCGGGGCGCATCGGACCTCCCATTGCCGGATGGTTCCACGACGCCGCCGTGCGTCACGGCAAATTCGAGCCGGTACTGGTCGATCTCGCTGACTTCAATCTGCCGGTATACGACGAGCCGGAACATCCCGTGCGCCAGAACTACCAGCACGACCATACGAAAAAATGGGCCGCCAGCGTGCTGGCAGCGGACGCGTATGTATTCGCGACGCCGGAATACAACTTCGGGCCACCGCCATCCCTTTTGAATGCCCTCAATTATGTGTACAAGGAGTGGAACTATAAGCCTGCCGGGCTTGTGAGCTACGGCGGCGTATCGGGCGGACTGCGTTCCGCGCTGGTGGAAAAGCTGACCTTGACCACGCTGAAGATCATGCCCATGATGGAAGCGGTGACGATCCAGCATGCTTCGGGCCTGTTCGACGACAATGACAGTTTCATGCCGAACGAGCACCATGAAAATTCCGCGGCCACCCTGCTGGACGAACTGCACCGATGGGCGGTGGCGCTGAAGACCATGCGGCCGTGAAACAATTGGGTTGCAGGACGATCATGGCCGTTTCCGCAGCTGTAGCGGCCGTGGCCTGACATGCCGCGCATCGGCGCGCTGCTGGAATTGTCGCGCGAGCACCATTCCTCACTGGTGATGGCCCGGGATGCGCGCCGCGCCGCCGCGAAGAGGCAGAACCGGGAAGGGTTATCGGCGGCACTGCTACGAATGGAGGAGCACTGGCGCACACTCTTGGCCGGACATTTCGACCGTGAGGAACAGCTGATAATATCGATGGAGGCTGCGCTCGATCAGGAAGCGGTCGCCCGCGTCCATGCCGAGCATGCCGAACTGCGAATGCTTGCAAGCGGACCTTCTGCACTCGATCCGGCAGCACGTCTGGCGCGGTTCGGGGATCTGCTCGCCGCCCACGTGCGCTACGAGGAGCGCGTATTCTTTCCGCAGATGCAATCGCGCCTCGATGCCGCTGACGGCACCGCTCATGCGGCTGAATCGGGAAACTCGCCCGATCCACACGATTCCACTACAGGGAGGAAGAACCCATGAATTTTCCCGATTTCTTTGACCAGGCGCCCGTCATACCCACCCGCGATCCGTTTGCCGAGACGCTGGGCGCGGCACAGGGGGGCATGCTCGAATACCGATACGTCGATGCGGTGCGGCTGGCAGGGCACTCCTGTCCCACCGTCGCGGGCGCCTTCCTGATGGGCCGTGCTGCGCTGGCAGCGCTGTATCCGGAAGAACCGGCGGAACGCGGCAACATCGCCGTGCACATGCCGGCGCCGGAGCACGAGGGCGTCACCGGCGTGATGGCGCAGGTGCTGACCTTGCTGACGGGAGCCGCAGGGGACAACGGCTTTCACGGCATCCAGGGGCATTTCAGGCGCAAAGGCCTGCTGAGCTTCGCGCAACAACGGGAAGGAGAAGCCATCGTGTTCAGGCGCATGGATACCGGCGCCCGCGTGTCGGTGAACCTCGACGTGGCCCTTGTCCCCGGCGATCCCGCCCAGGGAGGACGCCTGATGGCCATCCTGCAGGATCGCGCCGACGATGCGACGCGCGCCGCCTTCGCAACCGCCTGGCAGGATCGCGTGCGCCGCCTGCTGCTGGATTTCGCCGACGACCCGAGGGTGATACAGGTCATGCCGCTGCATTAGCCCATCATCTCTTCCGGTCCGGCTTTGCATGAACACACTATGTCGGACCCGTCGCGACTGCATCCCTCCATCCCACCTTTGACAGTGGCGTAAAAACGCATCCTGCTTTATGATTAGTCATCAAGATGAATCATGATGGAGGGAGCCATGACCAGCGCTCTCCGGGAGAAATTCTCCTCCCAAGCTGCGCCCGAGGTGCTGGCTGCCCTGCGCCAGATCGCTGAAAGCCAGGGACGCCAGTTTCAGGCAGTGCTCGATGAAGCGTTGCGCGACTACATCGACCGCCATCAAAAGGAGCGACCCCGCCGCCACGTGATGACCTCGTTCGCATCCAGCCTGGACGAGTTCGACAGTCTTTACCGCGAACTGGCGAAATAGGTCGTGCCGCCCGACTACCTGACGGTGGCCGATGTGCTCGGCATGCACACGGTGCTGATGCAGCGTTTTGGCGGCGCGCTGGGTGTGCGCGATCCGGGGGCGCTTGAGGCAGCGCTGTTTCGACCCCAGACAGGTTACTACGAGGACATCGTCGCCGAGGCGGCGGCGCTGATGGAGAGCCTCGCGATCGACCATCCCTTCGTGGATGGCAACAAGCGCATCGCCTTTGCCGCTGCCGACGTGTTCCTGCGCATCAACGGATGGCGCCTGCACCGACCGCCGATGCAGATCTACGCGGAGATGATGCAGATGTTCGAGGCCGGCACGTTCGATATTGCCCACCTGAAGCCCTGGTTGCGCGAGTTCGTGAAAGCCGAAGGGGAGTGAAATGGCCATCGGAAGGAGGAAACGCGCGACTGCGTCCACAGCGATCCATTTCAGATATTGATCGACTGAAGGCCGAAATGAAGAACAACGCCAAAGAACTCGAACGCGCGGAACTGCACAAGGCCATCTGGCGCATCGCCAACGACCTGCGCGGCAGCGTCGATGGCTGGGATTTCAAGAGCTATGTGCTCGGCATGCTGTTCTACCGCTTCATCTCGGAGAACCTGACCAGCTATCCCAACGAACAGGAGCGCCGCGCGGGCAGCGCGGATTTCGACTACGCGCATCTCTCCGATGCCAATGCCGAGTTCGGCCGCGCCGAGACGGTAAAGGACAGTTCCATCTCTTGAAGAACAAGCCCGTATCGTCGCCATTCTCGACCGTTTCGATGCGCTGGTGAATGACATCACCGATGGCCTGCCCGCCGAGATCAGGGCCCGCCGCCAGCAATATGCACATTACCGCGACCGGCTGCTCACCTTCAGGGAGATTGCATGAAAAGTATCGGCTATGGGTCCTGCGACTTCGCGCAGGACGACTTACGCGTGGGAACGACTACGCACAGGATGACTTCGCGTGGAAACGGCTACGCGCAGAAGGACGATGAGGGATAGGCCATGACCAGATCGGCTTATGTCTATATCCTTGCCAGCAGGAAGAACGGCACCTTGTATACCGGCGTAACCTGCAATCTTGAGCGCCGCTTGTACGAGCACAAGCATCATTTGCTGGAAGGATTCACCAGAAAATATGATGTTACCCGTCTGGTCTGGTTTACCCAAGGTGAAGATATTGTTTCAGCCATTGCCTTGGAGAAGAAGATCAAGAACCGTAACAGGCAGTGGAAAATTGACCTGATCGAGAAGGACAATCCGGATTGGGATGATCTTGCTGCGGGATGGATGGATTCTGGACCCTGCGACTTCGCGCAGGGTGACGACTTCGCACAGGGGTGACCCGGCAGGTACTGTCGCTCCACGTGCAGCCGCGGAATCCACCAGCTCCGCGCAGGGTGACCCGACAGGCACTGTCATTCAGCGCGCAGTCGCGGAATCCACCAGTTCCACGGAGATGACGAGGAAAATTCATCATGAGCGCAGATCTGAAACCCTACCGCGTTGAACCGATTGCGTTGTCCAACGAGAGCACGGTCGTGGCCGAATTCCAGCCCGACAGCTTGAGTGCGCGCGAGGCGACTTACCAGAGCGAAGCCGAACTGGAAAAAACCTTCATCCAGCAGTTGCAGGCGCAGGCCTATGAATATCTGTCGATCACCTCGGAAGTGCAACTGATCGCCAACCTGCGCCGTCAGCTGGAGCGGCTCAACAAGGTCACGTTCTCAAACACCGAGTGGCATTGCTTCTTCAGCACCTGCATCGCAAGCACGAACGACGGCATTTCCGAAAAAACCGCGCGCATTCAGGTGGACCATGTGCAGGCACTGAAGCGCGACGACGGCACGTTCAAAAACATCTATCTGTTCGATAAGGCAAACATCCATAACAACGCCTTGCAGGTCATCAACCAGTACGAATCCGAAGGTGCGCGCGCCACCCGTTTTGATGCCACTGTGCTGGTCAACGGCCTGCCGATGGTGCACATCGAACTGAAACGCCGGGGCGTGGACATCCGCAAGGCCTTCAACCTTAATCCAGGCCTATTCGCGCACCAATCGCATTCTCAATTCGGTCAAGACCTACGGCAACATCGTTTCATTCCGCAATCTGGAGCAGGAGACCAACGATGCGCTTGCGCTGTTCGGCAACAAGGATGCCAACGGCATCGTACTGCTCAAGCCCTACGCCGAGTATTACATGGAGTACGAAAAACGGATCGGGGAGCTGGTTGCCGGGTTCGCATTAAGCCGACCCATCATCGGCGAGTCGGCACAGAAGGCATTCATCAAGCTGTTCGGCGCGATCCTGCGGCTGAAAAACATCCTCACGGCGTTTGATGATTTTGCAGGCCACGAAATCCTCTCCGAGCGCGACTTTCAGGACTACCAGAGCCTGTACCTGAATCTGTACGCCGAATTCCGCAGCACGTCGGAAGCCGAGAAAGAATCGATCAACGACGACGTGGTGTTCGAGATCGAGCTCATCAAGCAGGTGGAGATCAACGTCGATAATCCGCGCCAACATCGAACGGGCCGTCAATTCGAGTCCCGGCCTGCGCAACAAGAAAGACTTGATCGAACAGTTCGTGGATTCGGTGACCACCACAACCAAGGTGGATGCGCAATGGCAGGCTTTCGTGGCGGCGAAGAAAACCGAGGAACTGGAGCGCATCATCACGGAAGAAAACCTCGATGCGGAGGCCACGCGCAGCTTCATCGACAACGCTTTTCGCGACGGCAGCATCCCTGCCACCGGCACCGCCATCACAAAAATCCTGCCCCCGGATCGCGGTTCTCGAAGAGTAACGACCACGCTACCCGGAAGCAGACGGTATTGGACAAGCTCGCTGCGTTTTTTGAGCGGTATTTCGAGGTGAACCCTATGACGACGACAAGATCATGCAGGTACTCATGAACAAACGCAAGCCAATGCAGTCATCCGGAAAGAAAAACTCACCCGGTTGGAGCGACGTCAAGGCCAGGCTGGCTGACTTCGACCGCACCAGTCTGATCGTACTGTTACAGGACCTTTATGCGGCCAGCAAGGACAATCAGGTCTTCCTGCATGCTCGCTTCGCGCTGGGTGACGATGTACTGAATCCATACAAGACCACCATTGATCGTTGGCTGTGGCCGGATGTGTTCAGGAACCAGGACACTTCGGTCGCCAAGGCCAAGAAGGCGATTACGGACTACAAGAAGGCTGTCGGTCAACCGGAGGGGCTGGCGGAACTGATGGTTTTCTACTGCGAGCAGGCAGCCGGATTCAGCAATGATATCGGCCTGCAGGACGAAGGCTATTTCGATGCGCTGGTGCGGATGTTCGAGCAGGCATTGAAGATTATTGCCGCCTTGCCCGATGAGGCACGACCCCTTTTCCGGGCGCGCCTGGACGAGGTTCGACGCATCAGTCACAATTTTGGTTATGGTGTTGGCGATGACATGGATGAATTGCTGTCCGAGCATGGGGTCGATGACTGACCCCAATCTGCCGTCTGGCGTTGCAACCCCTCCCGGCTAAAGGCCCGTGCCAGTGCTCATGGCCTGGGAGGCAGTCAGCACGGGGTCGGCCGCTCGTCACTACAGGCAGTTTTACATGCCGTTTTCCCGGAAATTTCCATGCAAGGAATGAAAGGAGGCGATGAAATGACGAGTGATTACAGAAAAGGATTTGCCGACCAGACGAAGGAAATCATTGTGCCTTCGCTGGAGGTGGAAGGCGCCGTTCCAGGCTGGCTGTCCGGCACGCTCCTGCGTAACGGCCCCGCCCGCTTCCGCCTGGAAGACAGGACGCTCAACCACTGGTTCGACGGGCTGGCGATGCTGCACAAATTCGATATCGCTGATGGCCGCGTCGGCTACGCGAACCGGTTTCTCGATACGCCTGCTTTTCAGGCAGCCCGGGCCGGAAAGATGAAATATGGGGAATTTGCCACCGACCCCTGCCGCAGCCTGTTCCGCCGGATGGCCCAGATCTTCACCGGCCGTCCACCTGGCGCCAATGCCAATGTGTCGATCGGCAGGATTGCGGGAGAGTGGGTGGCGCAGACCGAAACCCCGCTGCCGGTGGCATTCGACCAGAACACGCTGGAGACGGTCGGTATCCTCCGCTACAGTGATCGATTGAAGGGCCAGTTGACCACGGCGCACCCGCACTACGACCGGGACACCGGCGAAGCATTCAATTACCTGCTCAGCTTCGGGCGCAAAACCACCTGCAGCGTCTACGCGTTGCCCGATGGGAGCAGGGAGCGCCGCCTGATCGGCAGCTATGCTACAGACCGCCCATCGTACATGCACAGCTTCGCCCTCAGCCGGAAGTACGCCATCCTGATGGAGTTTCCGCTGGTGGTGAATCCGTTGAGCATGCTGGTGAGCGGCAAGCCGTTCATCGCCAACTATGCATGGGAACCCCGGCGCGGCACGCGTTTCTCGCTGGTGGACCGCCAGACCGGAGAGGTCAGCCATGCGCATACCGACGAAGCCTGGTTCGGCTTCCACCACGTCAATGCGGTCGATCGCGAGGGCCAGTTGGATCTCGACATCATCGTGTACCCGGACGCTGGTGTGGTGCAGTACTTCTACCTGGACTCACTGCTCGGCAGGCCGAACCGGAAATCCTATCCCGAAAACGAGTTGCGGCGCTTCACTATCGACGTGTCGACCGGCACTGTCCGCTCCCGCAAGCTGGCCGAGGGCACAGCCGAACTTCCCCGCATCCATTACGCGAGGTGCAACAGCAGGCCGTACCGCTACGTTTACGCAAGCGGCATCCAAAGGCGGGGGCAGGGGCAGGACGAGTCCGCCTTCCTGAACACCGTGGTCAAGTTTGACCTGGAGGGCGATACCAGAGAGTGGCGGGAAGACGGCCAGTTTCCGGGGGAGCCTGTCTTCGTGGCGCGGCCCGGGGAACCAACTGAGGCCCGGCCCGAGGATGATGGCATCCTGCTGACAGTGGTCCTCGATGCTGCCGCGAACAGCTCGTATCTGCTGCTGCTCGACGCAGCCGACCTGTCGGAGATCGCCCGCGCGCGCGTTCCCCAGCACGTGCCGTTCGGTTTCCACGGCACGTACGTGCGCTCATGACTTCAAGCCCCGGATTGCCCATAGGGGCGAGGGGACGGAAGCGGCCTGTCATGAACGCCCTGTGATCTATGATATCAGGTGCCACGAACAGCGCGAGCGGGTTCACGGCAGCTTTCCGGCCGGATGAAAATGGCCCCCGTTCTCTTTCTGTTTTCCCTTCACGCCCGGATATCTTTCCACCCTCCTGATGCTGCCTTCCGTGGCCTGACGCACAGTCCTCGATGGCTTTCCGTGTGATATTGAGCGTTTCCAGTTTTAACGGGGAGGAGTTGCCATGAAGGAAAAAGTCAGCGATTTCATGATCCGGCGCCTGACCGACTGGGGCGTCAAGCGGATATTCGGCCTGCCCGGCGACGGGATCAACGGCATCATGGGGGCGATCGACCGCGTCTCCACCAGGTCCGATTCTTCCGGCAAGCTCGAATTCGTCCAAGTCAGGCACGAGGAAATGTCCGCTTTCATGGCCTGCGCCCATGCCAAATTCACCGGCGAAGTCGGCGTCTGCCTGGCGACCTCCGGCCCGGGAGCCATCCATCTGCTCAACGGGTTGTATGACGCCAAGCTGGACCACCAGCCGGTGGTCGCCATTGTCGGACAGCAGAGCCGCACGGCCCTGGGGGGAAGCTACCAGCAGGAGGTGGATCTCGTCTCGCTGTTCAAGGATGTCGCCCACGAGTACGTGCACATGGTGACCGCGCCGGCACAGGTGCGGCACGTGCTGGACCGGGCGCTGCGCATTGCCCAGGTGAGGCGCTGCGTCTGCTGTGTCATCGTCCCCAACGATCTTCAGGATATGGAGTGGGAAGCGCCGCCGCATGAGCATGGCACGGTGCACAGCGGCATCGTGCGCGCCGTTCCCCGCGTCGTTCCGCAGTGCGAAGACCTGCAGCGGGCAGCCGATGTGCTCAATGCCGGATCGAAAGTGGCGATGCTTATCGGCGCGGGCGCGCAGGGGGCGGACAGTGAAGTGTTGGAGGTGGCGGATATTCTCGGCGCCGGTATCGCCAAGGCGCTCCTGGGCAAATCCGTGGTGCCCGACGACCTGCCCCATGTCACCGGGGCCATCGGCATGCTCGGCACCCGGCCCAGCTACGAGATGATGACCCAGTGCGATACGCTGCTGATGGTGGGCTCAGGCTTTCCCTATTCCGAATTCCTGCCGGAAGAGGGACAGGCGCG